>NZ_JAPYOK010000001.1:0-2064 GCF_028283155.1 Candidatus Poriferisodalis multihospitum
GGCCAGCAGGGAGTGCAGCGCGGCGAGCCCTTCCGGCTGCCGCAGGTCCAGAGCGATGCTGCGCTTGCCGCGATTGTCCAGATCGAACGGCGGGTTGCCGTCGCCCTGAAACAGCCACTCGAGCGAGCGGAACGGGTCGCCGTCAGGCGTTTCCACCTTGAGGACATCGGCGCCCCAGTCAGCCAGGATCCCGCCGCAGGCGGGTCCCGCGATCCACACACCCAGCTCGACGACGCGGATGCCCTCCATCGGCCCGGCCATGGACCTTCTCCCTGCTCGCAGCGGCGATGCGGCAGGGTACTCAACAGTCTGCGCCGCCTCCCATGCACAGGCGGCGAGCGGTATCGGCGTCGATGCGTTCAGCGGGTGCGAGATCCCGACCGGTGGCGGCTGCTATCCACTCGCCGGGATCGGCGGGAACCGTCGGAGCATCGGAGGACAGGGTGACGCGGATGCCGCGACGCAGCAGGCTTGCCAGCGGCCAGAGCCACGCCTGTTCCGTGAGCGAGAGCTGTTCTCGGTACTTCTGTGCACGCCGGGTCACGAAGCTGGGCTGGGTCACCACCGCAACGCCGAGCCGGGCGACGCGGTCGAGCTGTTCGGGCAGCGCGAGCGCACAGTGCTCTATGCGGTCGGGCGCAAGTCGGCCGGCCCCGAGGCGGCGATCGTCGCTCGTCGCCGTTCCGGCGGGCATCGGCGGATGGGCCTCCACGGCATCCAAGGTTGCTTGCAGCGTGTCGATGTCCGTGACATGGACGGCGACCGGGAATCCATGAGCGCGCGCCGCCGCTACCAGATCGGCGATCGCGCCGTCGTCGTGAGGCGGCATGACCTTGGCGTGTCCCACTCGCACCCCGGCAGCACCTGCCGCTGCTCCAGGCGATAGCAGCCTCTCGCCGAATGCAAGGTCTCCCAGCGCGTCGAGTCGGTCGGCGCCCACCATCGCCGTGACGTCCACCGAAGGCACCATGTCGGCCGCTTCGGCGAGCAGCTCCAGTGCGCCGAGGTCGTTGGTATGGGTTGCGTCGGTACAGGCAGTGATGCCCGCCGCAGCCATGTCGGCCAGCACTTCGGCAACGCCTGCCACTGTCGCATCGCGATCGGTTCGCGGCACCATTGCCAGCAGGTCATGACGCTCGACGAGCACATCGCCTGACGTCAGGCCCAAGGCGTTGCCGGCGGCCGTATTCACCACCGCCACATGACCGGTGACGTGATGCAGCACGGTCGGAACATCATGCGTGACGGCGTCAAGCTCGGCGGCGGTCGGGTGGCGACGCTCAGCGAGCAGCGCATCGTCGTAACCCCAAGCCCGGAGCCACCGACGCGAATCGCCCCGATCGCGTTCGGCGCTGGGCTGACGGCCGTGCAGCATCGTCGGCACGGCGGAGCTGCGTGCGGCATGCCCGACGATGTCCAGCAGTTCCCCCACCGACGCCGCAGCCTGGACATCGGTTGATCGGCGTGCAGCGGCGCACGCCAGCAGATGCAGGTGATCGTCCCGATACCCCTGCGCCGGGGCGGTGCTCACGGCTGCGCTCGCGGCCCCGGCGAGCCCAGCAGCGCCGCGCCGAGCCTTGGTACCGGCCTCAGATGCCCAGATCGTCGAGCATGGGGATGAGGTCGCGGCGCAGCAACTTGCCGGTGGAGGTCCGCGGCAACTCGTCCATCAGATGCACGAACTCGGGGCGCTTGAACGGGGCGAGGCGCTCGCGGGCGTGCGCAACCAGATCGTCGCCCGAGGTGCCGCTGCCGGGCCGCACGACGGCCGCTGCCGCCACACGCTCACCCCACTCCTCGCTGGGCAGGCCCACGACTGCTGCTTCGAGCACCGACGGGTGGTCGTACAGCACGCCCTCCACCTCGTCGGGGAGCACGTTCTCGCCGCCCCGGATGATCATGTCGCCGGTACGGCCGGCCAGGAACAGGTAATCGTCGTCGTCGAGATAGCCGAGATCGCCCGTGTGCACCCAGCCCTCGTCGTCGATGGTCACGCGGGTCTTCTCGTCGTTGCCCCAGTAGCCGTCCATGGCCCGGAACGTCTGCAGCTGCACCTCGCCGATC
>NZ_JAPYOK010000010.1:0-3229 GCF_028283155.1 Candidatus Poriferisodalis multihospitum
GGTCACCGTGTCCAAGTGGCTGGCCACGAGCCGCTCGCCTGGGAAGTAGATGGGGTCGAGGCCCCACGCCAGCAGCGTCTGGGAATCGTCGCTCATGTCAGCTGCGGCCTTGGCCAACCGTTCGAGCACATCGTCGATCGACGTACAGCCCGGCCACAGCAATCCCTGGGGGTCGCGCCGGTCGAAGTAGCCGACGTACGTGGAGTTCCACAGGCCGCCTGACATCACATGGCAATGGGCCTCGACAAAGCCGGGCATGATCACGTGCTCTGCAAAGCAATCGTCGATGCGGTGCTCGCCCCACGACGCCAGCTCGTCGGTGCTGCCGACGCCCAGGATGCGGTCGCCGGCCACTGCCACGGCTTCGCCGAAGGGATATGCGGGGTTGATGGTGATGACCCGCCGAGCCGGGTAGATCACGAACGGTTGGTTCGTTCCCATCAGACATGCTCCTCTTGCGCGACGCTGGGCTGGTCGCTCGTGGCTTGCGCCACGAGGTGTCCCGGCTCCACTTCCACCAAGGTCACGGGCTCGGGGGCGGTACCGGCTTCGAAGACCGGGCTGGGAACCTCGTCGGTCTGCACCGATCGATCGGTCCGGCGACGAGCCGGATCGGCGATCGGCACTGCGTCGAGCAACCGCTTGGTGTAGTCGTGCATGGGGTTCTCGAAGATTGCCCGGCGCGAACCCAGCTCCACGATCTGGCCGAGGTACATCACGCCCACCCGGTGGGCGATCCGCTCCACCACGGCGAGGTCGTGGCTGATGAACAGGTACGACAGGCCCATCTCGTCCTGCAGGTCCATCATCAGGTTGATGACCTGCGCCTGGATCGAGACGTCCAGCGCGGACACGGCTTCATCGGCGATGACCAGCTCGGGTCGCAGCGCCAAGGCCCGGGCGATGCAGATGCGCTGCCGCTGACCCCCGGAGAATTGGTGCGGGTACTGGCGCATGTCGTCGGGCGACATGCCGACCCGTCGCAGCAGGTCGGCGACCACGTCATTGATCTCGCGCTTGGGCACGGCACGATGGATCTCGAGTGGCTCCGCAATCGCTTTGCCCACAGTGCGGCGGGGATCCAGGCTGGCAAAGGGATCCTGGAAAACGATCTGCGCCTTGCGCCGGTGAGGCCGCAGCGCTCGCGGCCCGAGGTTCGTGATGTCGGCGCCGTCGAGCCGGATGATGCCGCTGGTCGGATTCAGCAGGCGGATGATGAGGTAGGCGAGCGTCGACTTGCCACAGCCGCTCTCGCCCACCACAGCCAGCGTCTCCCCTCGATCGATGTGCAGGCTCACCTGCTCCACGGCGTGGACGCGGGCGCCACGACTGGCTGGGAAATGCTTGGTGAGCGCCTCGACCTCGACAATCGGTGCGGCGGCATCGTGCTGCGTCACGAGTCCGCGCCCCCGCCGCTGTCCATCGCCGGGGTGGCAGCCGCTGCCAATGCATCGGGATCGATCAGGTCGAAACGCTGCGGGGCCTCGACGCCGGCCATCGACCCGAGGCGCGGCACCGCTGCCAGCAGCGACTGCGTGTAGGGCTCGCTCGGCCGCTCGAAGATGTCTGAGACTTGGCCCCGCTCGACCAATCGCGACTGCTGCATCACGACCACCTCGTCGGCGATCTCCGCAACGACGCCCATGTCGTGGGTGATGATCAGCACGGCCGCGCCGGTCTCGCGCTGCATCTCGGCGATCAGGGCGAGGATCTGTGCCTGGATTGTCACGTCGAGCGCGGTGGTGGGCTCGTCCGCGATCAGGATCGCCGGGTCGCACGCCAGCGCCATGGCGATCATCACCCGCTGACGCATTCCTCCCGACATCTCGTGGGGGTACTGGTCGATCCGGCGGGCCGCGTCGGGGATGCGCACGCGGTTCAGCATTTCCAGGGTGCGCTCGCGAGCCTCGCTGCGATTCATGCCGCGGTGGAGCCGCAGCGCCTCGCCGATCTGGCTGCCGACGGTATAGACGGGGTTGAGGCTGGTGAGCGGCTCCTGGAAGATCATCGAGATGCGATCGCCCCGGATCGATCGCATCTGCGGTTCGGGCAGCTGCAGCAGGTCGTCGACGCTGCCGTCGTCGTGGCGGAACAGCACCTCACCGCTGCGGATCTCCGCCCGGGTGCCGATCTCGATGAGGCGCATGATCGACAGCGCCGTGACGGACTTGCCTGACCCCGATTCGCCCACCACCGCCAAGGTGGCGCCGTCGTGCAATTCGAAGGACACGTCGCTGACGGCAACGAAGTCGTCGAAGCCGACGGTCAGCCCCTGTACACGCAGCCTCGGCGCCGCACCGTTCCCGTCGGTCGCGGCTGCCGCGGTGTTCCCGCCTCCTGCGTCGCTCGTACTCATCGATCAGCGTCCCCGCAGCTTGGGGTTGTAGGCGTCCTGCAGCCCATCGCCGATGAGGCTGAAGCTCAGCACCGTGAAGAAGATCGCCAGGCCGGGGAAGGTCACCGACCACCACGCCGTCAAGAAGTTCCCGCGGTTCAGTCCGATCATCAAGCCCCAGCTCGTGGTGTTGGGATCACCGAGGCCCAGAAACGCCAGCCCAGCCTCGAACAGGATTGCCGTGCCCATGATGAGCGTGGCCGACACGATCAGCGGTGGCAGCGCATTCGGGAACACCACCTTGCGAATGATGCGCCAGTCCGTGGCTCCCACAGCTCGGGCAGACCGCACGAACTCCAGGTTCTTCAGCCTCAGGAACTCCGCTCGGGTGATACGGGCGATCCCTGGCCACGCCACCACGCCGATGGCGAACGAGATCGTCCACATCGAGGGCTCGAACAGGGCCACCAGCACCATCGCGAACAGCAGAGCGGGCAGCACTTGGAAGAACTCGGTGAAGCGCATGAGGGCGCTGTCGAGCCAGCCGCCGTAGTAGCCGGCGAGCGCGCCGATGCTGACGCCGATCACGAGCACCATCGCGGCCGCCATGGCAGCCACTGTCAGGCTGGTCGTGCCGCCGCCGATGACGCCCGCCAGCACGTCCCGCCCCAGGTAGTCGGTGCCCAGCCGGGCCTCTTCCAACTCTCCGGGACCGGTGAGCGGAATCGCCACGATGTGCTTGGGGTCGTTGTCGTAGATCCGCGGGCCGGCGACCGTCATGAACACGATCCCGACGAGCATCACCACGCCCGCCACAGCGGCCTTGTTGCGCACGAACAGCCGCAGAGTCTCGCGGCCCGGGCGCCCCGATCCGCCCCCGCCGCCGGCCCCAGA
>NZ_JAPYOK010000100.1:0-127755 GCF_028283155.1 Candidatus Poriferisodalis multihospitum
CGGCCCGGTCCGAGCCGTCCAGCACCAACGCAGCAGCACACAAGCTCATCCGCCGACACTAACCAACACCGCAACCAAACCCACGACAATCCACTAGGACCTCCTACGGCGGTATCACGTCTCCCGGCAGACGCTCCGGCGATTAGGGACTGCGCGCTGCGGTCGGCGCAGCGGCAGGGTCGCGGCCCGATGGGTCGTTGTCGGCGGGTTCGAGGGGTTGGAGGCGAGGTCGGCCGTTGGGTGGTATGTGGATCTTGCGGCCGCGGGTGTGGAGGTGTCGGTGGCAGGGTTCGCAGAGTGATGCGAGGTTGGGTATCTCCGTGAGGCCGCCGTTTTCGTAGTGGTCGATGTGGTGGGCTTGGGTGTGCTCTGCGGTGAGTTCGCAGCCGATGCAGCCGCCGTCGCGTGCGGCGAGGACGAGTCGTTGGGCATCGCTGGCGTTGCGGGTGCGGCCCAGAGCGAGCTGGGACCAGTCGGCGCTGAACATCGCGGGCAGCACCTCGGCGTCGAGCGCATGTTCCACGAGCATCTGCGCTGACAGGGGAGTGCCGTCATCGAGGCGGTGATTGGCGAGCCGGTCATTGACAGCGTCGTAGTCGGCGATGACGATTAAGTTGGCGGCGGGGCGCCGAGCCGTTTCTTTGCCGATCGCCAGATCGTAAAGGGCATCGGCGGTGAGCTGTGCCTTGGACGGAGCATCACCGCTTCCGTCGTCAGCGCTGCTCTCATCGTGGCGCCGGCGCATCGAGCGCACCGCGGCCTGCAGCGCCCCGCTGAGTCGTCGTCCTGTGAGGAAATCGAACTTGCCGCGCAGATGCCACATGCCATCGTCACCCATGCGCAGCGACGCCGAGCGCTCATGACGTTGCATTGCTAGCTCGGCGTCGATGGGGCTGAGGCCGTTAGCGGCAGCCTCGGCCGCAAGATCGGCTTCGACCTCCAGGCTGCGGTATGCGAGCGGGTGGCGTGCGATGGTGTCGGAGGGATATGCACGGGCGAGCTCTAGGAACTCGTCCTCGCTGCGGCGGTGTTTCTTGGGCGCTTCCCGGGCTATCACCTTCGCGTGTGACATGTGGATCTCGCCTGCCTGCATCGCGTCGAGCGTGTCGGTGAATCCTTCTGAGACCAGGCTCTCGGCCAGGCGGGCCTCGCTGCGGGCCTGCGCGCAGTTCATGCGGGTCTGGTCGCGCAGGACATAGGCGGCGGATTGTGCGCCATTGCGCGCTGCCAGCTCGCCGACCGCTGCTAGGTAGCGGCCCTCGACACGGGCACGCTCTTTCGCCAGTTCGACGACCAACTCTTTGAGGTCGCAGCCGCTCAGCGCCCCCAGCACGCTGGGGGCGCCGCCTGCAACGCCTCTTGCAGCGCCGCTGTCAGCCCACATCTCTGCCTCACCGGGCCAAGCCGAATCAGCGCCGACCCACGCAGATGTCGTGCTGTTGCCGTCGTCGTGCGCCTCCCAGTAGCCGGGAGCGAGTTCTCGCACAACGTCGCCGAACATGACGAGAGCATACACGCATTTGTTCTCAATTGCAAACACTCGCGCGCACAGATTTCGGTGAAATTCGGAAATCTGCAAGAATCGATTCCACGCAATATTCGGCCTGCGTGTGCATGCCGGAGGCCTCGCCTGCTCCGCCATTATGTATTTTCGCTGAGTGCTCTCTCTAGGAGTAGCTTGACGAGTCCTTGCGCGTCTTCATCGAGTTGAGCGACGTCTGCGACCCGAAAACGATAGCAACCATGTTTGCTTCGGTAGTCCATAAAATCGAGCGACGAATCGTCTAGCAACTCAGTCAGCGATGAGTCTTGCTTGCATTTTGCCTCTACTAGTACATGCTTCTTTCGAGGCCTCAGATACACTAGATTCATCACTGTTTGACTCGCGGCGTTCACGAGCCCGATATAGGCCCTATTGTAATTCAGAGTGAATTGCTGAGTCTCGGAGATGTTGTTGAGCACCTGCAACAGTTTGTCGGTGAATTGTAGAGACGCCGTGCTCGCCCTAGCC
This sequence comes from Candidatus Poriferisodalis multihospitum, assembly GCF_028283155.1. NCBI lineage: Bacteria > Bacillati > Actinomycetota > Acidimicrobiia > Acidimicrobiales > Candidatus Poriferisodalaceae > Candidatus Poriferisodalis > Candidatus Poriferisodalis multihospitum. Next base: position 2,012 of record NZ_JAPYOK010000100.1, read on the forward strand.
TCCCAGTACTGACGGTCGGCGGGAGCAGCCACGGCCTCGTCAGGTGCCTCAAGCGCCCTGTGGTCGAGTACCTTCGTGAAGGTCAAGGCGACGCTACCGTCAGTCATTTCATACGCTGTCGCTTGGAGAGCCACGATCGGAATGAACCGATTGAAGAGGCTAATGACATTGAAGAATCTCGCTGTGATTTCTTCGGCGACAATAACGGCGATATGCTGTCTATTCTGATAGCGAAGACGTTCTAGGTCCCAGTACTCGAGCGTTCGGATGATGTGTGACTCGTCAACAGGGCCGAGCTGTAATTCTATCTCGTACCATGTCTCATCCGCTTCATCGGAGAAGAGCAGGTCCAACCGTCCCCCGCTCGGCTGCATTCGCTCCTTGTCTCGCAGTACCACATCACCGAGTCCGAGCAATTCTGGTTGGGCAACCAGTTTTTCCTGAAGCCATCGCTCATTCAATCGATTATCCGATTTCATCGAGATGCGATTGAGTTTCGTGAGCTTGGGTTCCATATCTATTCTCTGGGATTCGAAGCGCGAGTTACAGGAGCGGGACACAGGGGTTTTGGGCTGCCTTGCCTATCGCGATAGTGTCATGAAGGCTACACACCGGTCCACTCGGGCGGGCGCTTCTCGGCGAACGCTCGCCCGCCTTCCTTGGCGTCATCGCTGTCGCCAACGATCCTGCGTATCGACTCGCCCATGCGCAGGGCCTCGGTCCAGCCCATGCGCTGGCTGCGCCACGCCACTTCTTTCACGGCTCGCACGGCAAGGGGCGCTCCTTGGCACAGCCGCTCGGCCAGGGAGCGGGCTTCGTCCATGAGCGTGTCGTGCGGAACGACCTTCCATGCGAGCCCCATCTCGTGAGCTTGCTCGGCGTCGAAGTTTTCGCCGGTCAGCAGGATCTCCATGGCGTTTGCCCAGCCGATCTTGTGCGGCATCCGCATCGAGCCCACGATGGTCGGCACGCCGATCCTCACCTCGGGCATGCCGAAGATGGCGCGGTCAGATGCGATGAGAAAGTCCGCCACCAGGGCCCCGGTGAGCCCGTAGCCGATGCACGCGCCGTTGATGGCCGCGATGATCGGCTTGTACAGCTCGAGGCCGCTCTCGAGGCTGTTGATGGTGGGGATCTCGAAGTACGACCCCGACCAGGTGCCTGCTGAGCCCTTGGTCGGATCGCGCAGGTCGGCGCCGGCGCAGAAGGCCCGGCCCTCCCCGGTCATGATCGCCACCCACGCGTCTGGGTTGTTGTAGAACTCCATCCACGCAGCGTTCAGGCACTGCCGCATGTCGCCGTTGATGGCGTTCATGGCCTCGGGCCGGTTGTAGGTGATGGTGGCGATGTGCCCGTCGAGCTGGTACGTGGCAGCGGCGCTGGGGTCGGAGATGTCGGGCACAGGGCCCTTGTAGGAAGGATCCGTCATGGGTGCCGTTCTAGCGCACCCACCCGTGCGGCCACCTGCGACTCCGGCTAGCTCAGCAGCGCACTACTAGCGTGACTGCCGCTCGCGACGGCACTCGCGACAGATGGGGAGCTCACGATGCGCACCGGCCAGCAGTACAAGGAATCGCTCGCAGACGGACGCCTGACGTACTTCGAGGGCAAGCAGGTCGACGACTTGGAGACTCACCCGATCCTCGGCCAAACGGTCGACGCGACTGCTGCGGGGTACGACCGCTTCTACGACCCCGCACCCGATGCCACTTCGCCGCTGATGACCGTGCCGCGCAGCGCGGACGACCTGCGTGAGATGATCCCCATGCTGCATTCGGCGGGGATGATGGCCCATGTCACCTACACGTCCATCCAGACGCTGAAGACGGCCGCAGGTCGCATGGTCGACACCAAGCCCGACTACATCGAGCGGATGGATGCCTTCATCGGCGAGGCGCAGCGCGACGACGTGCGGATCACCCAGTGCATCACCGATGCCAAGGGCGACCGCAGCCGGCCGCCGGCCCGCCAGGACGACCTCGACTCCTATGTGCGCGTCGTGGACCGCCAGCGGGACGGCGTGGTGATCCGCGGTGCCAAGCTGCACATCACCGGCGCCTCGTTCGGCCACGAGCTGCTCACTATCCCCACCAAGGCCATGAAGCCCGGCGAGGAGGACTGGTCGATCGGCTGCTCGGTGCCGGTGAGCGCCCCCGGTGTCAAGATCATCAACACCACCTACGCACCTCGGCATGAGGACCCCCGGGCGTTCCCGGTGTCGGGCGAGCATCACTATCCCGAGGGCTTCGTGATCTTCGACGACGTGTTCGTGCCTCACGAGCGCGTCTTCCTCGATGGCGAGACGCACTACGCCGCCGTGTTCGCCCATGCGTTGGGACTGTGGGAGCGCCTCGGCGGGCTGTCGGCTTTCGTGGAGGAAGCCGACCAGCTCGTCGGGCTGGCCCAGCTCGTGGCCGAGGCCAACGGCACAGCGGGGATCGGCCACGTCAAGGAGAAGATCTCCGAGTTGATCATCCACGCCACGCTGATCCGCGCTGCGCTGGAAGCGGCCATCGCTCACTGTTCCATCGGGCCCGAGGGTGCGGCGTTTCCTAACGAGCTCTACACCAACGCCGGCAAGTTCCAAGCGGCGGCGAACTACAGCGCCATGGTTCGCCACCTCCACGACATCGCCGGCGGTGCCGTGCTCACGTCGCCGGTGCCGGCCGACTTCGAGAATCCTGATGTCGGCGCGCTGGCACGCAAGTACATGTCCACCCGCCACGATGTCGACGGCGAGTACCGGGCACGCCTGATGCACACCATCCGGGACCTCACCGCCGACTCCTACGGCGGCTGGAAGTTCGTGACCAACCTGCAGGCCGGAGGCGGTCTGTACGCCCAGCGCATCGTGACGCGCAAGCACTACGACCTCGACGCGGCCAAGCAGAAGGCGCTGGCCGTGGCTGGGCTCGCCGACGCCGAGCACTAGTGCCGAGCGGCCCCCCTGACGGGGGTCGCGAGAGCGGCTCGCCTAGCTTGACGATGTGAGCGAATCCTCATCCGAGCCGGCAGTGATCGCCTCGACGACATCGCTGACACAGCAGTTCGGATCGACGGTGGCGCTGGACGCGCTCGACATTCGGATGCGGCCCGGCGTGACCGGGCTCGTCGGGGCGAATGGTGCCGGCAAGACCACGCTGCTCAACGCTTTGCTCGGCCTGCGTCCGCCGACCTCGGGTTCGGCCACGGTGCTGGGGCTCGATCCCCGCAGCCAGGGCGCCGCACTGCGCGCACAAGTCGGATTCGCGCCCGAGCGCGATGTGCTTCCCGACGAGATGCGGGCCGTCGATTTCGTGCGCCATCTGGCACAGGTACGCGGCCTGCCTCGCAGCGAAGCCCGCACCCGGGCATCGGACAGCCTGTGGCTGGTCGGGCTCGGCGAGGAGCGCACCCGCACGCTCGGCACCATGTCCACCGGTCAGCGCCAGCGCGTCAAGCTGGCGCAGGCCGTCGCGTCCGACCCGCAGCTGGTGCTGCTCGACGAACCCACCTCCGGGCTCGATCCGACGCAGCGCACCGAGATGCTCACGCTCATCGGCGAGATCAGCAACGAGCACTCGGTCAACGTGGTCTTGTCGTCGCATCTGCTCGAGGAGGTCGAGCGGGTCTGCGACCACATCGTCGCCCTCGACGCGGGGCGCTTGATTGCCGACGGGCCGATCACCGAACTGGTCGGCGACGGCGAAGGCATCACCTTGGAACTGGTCGACATCGCCGAGCCGGCGGGCTCGGTGGATGAGGTCGAGCGCTTGCTCACACGGGCCGGCGTGGAGGTGGAGCGCACCGGCACCACGCTGCGACTGGGCGGTCAGGGTCGGGATGAGCTCAGCGACCGGGCGCGCGACGCGGTTGCCGAAGCAGGTGCGCGCATCCGGCGCCTCGAAGCCCGCCAGCGCACGCTTGCCGATCTGTTCGAGGGATCGGCAATATGAGCGACACCACCGGAACCGCCGTCCACCGGGCGCAACCGCCAGAGGCAATCGGGGGCGCGGCACAGATTCTCGACCAGCGGTACCGGCCCTACAGCGGCGCCCGCCACGGACTCGCCGGCGCCATGCGGTCGGTCGTGGGGTCGTCGTGGAGATTCACGCTCGGCTTCGGCCGTCCGGCGCGCCACAAGTTCCTGCCTTGGCTGGCTGTGGTGATCGCCTTGGTGCCGGCAATCGTGTTCGTGGGGATGGCCACGGTGCTCGACATCGACCTGATCTCTGAGCAGATCCTGCCCGACTACCACGAGTACTACGTCCTCATACAGGCAGCGTTGTTCTTCTTCTGCGGGATCGTCGTTCCGGAGATTCTGGTGGCCGACCGACGCAACGGGATGCTGTCGCTGTACCTGTCCACGCCGCTGCGTCTGTGGAGCTATCTCGCATCGAAGGCGGCTGCGGTGACGGCGACGCTGGCGGTCATCACCGTGGGGCCGCTGCTGTTTCTGCTCGTCGCTTACACCATCGAAGGATCCGGCCCGGACGGGCCGGGGGACTGGCTGATCGTGCTCGTGCGCATACTGGGCGCCGGCATCGCCATCGCCGCCACGATTGCCGCCGCCAGCCTGGCTATCTCGAGCTTGACCGATCGGCGGGCATTCGCCGTGATTGGCGTGGTCCTGCTGCTGCTGGGCTCCAATCTGGTGACCAGCGTCCTGGTCGAAGTCGCCGAGATGGACGCCCGCATCTATGCGTTCAACCTCGGCGAGATCGGTGCTGCGCTGAAGGACCGGATCTTCGGCGTCGGACCGCCGCCGCTTGGCGACGACGAAGGCTCGCCTGGCCAGCGCATCAGCGAGCTGTCGACGCTGTTCGTCATCGCGGCGAATGCCGCGTGGGTGGCGGCAGGTGCATCTGTGCTGTGGTGGCGCTATCGCCGCATCGAGGGGGGTCGATGAACTCCCGACCTCGCCCCGCTCCTGCACCGGCCCCCATGCCTGACGCCGCCGGCGACGAACAGGCGTCCGCGCAGGGACCGGGCGCCGCTGCGGTTCCTGTGCCGCCCGCAGGCATGGTCGAGGTGCACGGTGTATCGAAGTTCTTCGGCGATGTGGTGGCCGTGTCCGATGTGACCTTCGCCGTCCGTGCCGGCGTCACGGCACTGCTGGGGCCCAACGGCGCAGGCAAATCAACGCTGTTCCGCATGATGTGCGGGCTCACGCCGCCATCGAGGGGAACGGTGCGCGTGCTGGGAGCTGATGCCCGGCGCAATCGCGATGTGCGCGGCCGGATCGGGCTGTCGCCGCAGCAGGACGCCCTCTTCGACCGGCTCGACGCGCTCGAGTTCGTGACGATCGCAGCCGCCACGCAGGGTGTGGCGGATCCTGAAGCGGCCGGGCGACACGCTCTGGGCATTGTGGAACTCGATCCCGACGATCATCGACCGGTGTCGGGCTATTCCAAGGGCATGCGGCAGCGCACCAAGCTGGCCGCGGCTCTTGTCCACGATCCGGAGGTGCTGATCCTGGACGAGCCGCTCAACGGTCTCGATCCAGTGCAACGACGCCGCATGATCGAGTTGCTCGAAGACCTCGGCGCGCAGGGGCGCTGCGTGCTCGTCTCGTCCCACGTGCTGGAGGAGGTCGCCCGGCTCGGATCGAGAATCCTGGTGATTGCCCAGGGCCGCCTCGTCGCCAGCGGCGATTACCGCGAGCTCCGCGAGCTGATGGACGATCGCCCGCACCGCATCAGCATCGAATGCGACAAGCCCCGCTCCTTGGCCGGCGCGTTGGTGGAGTCGGGTACCGCCGTCGGCGTCCGTGTCGAGGGGGACGCCGTCGTCGCCCACACCTTGGACGTGGACCGGCTTGGGCGCGAGATCGCGCCCTTGGCCCGTCGCCTCGACTCACGCCTGCGCTCGGTGCTACCCCTCGATGACGACCTCGAGTCGGTGTTCCGCTACTTGGTGGAGCGACGATGAGCAACCCCGAAGGCGCCGCAGCCTCGACGCCAGTGCTACGGCGCGTCGGCACCGCGCGCGCGACCGCGCTGTGCTACCGGGTTCTGATCCGCCAGATTGTCTCGGTGGGTCGTATAGCGGCGCTCAGCGCCCTGGGGGCGATCATGATCGTCGTCGGCTGGGTGGTGGGCAACTCGTCGAACAGCGGCGCCGGTGCAGACAGCGGGATGATCTACGACGGCGCGAGCTATGCCGACGGGTTCGGTCTGATCGTCATCGTGCCCATCGTCTCGCTGGTGTTCGCCGCGGCCTCGCTCGGCGATGCGCGCGACGACGGCACGCTCGTGTACCTGTGGCTCCGGCCCATGGGCCGCATGCCGCTGGTGGTGGCGGCTGCCGCGGCGGCAGTGACAGTCTCGCTGCCGCTGTGCGTCATCCCGACCACGCTGGGCGGCTGGTTCGCGACTGACTTCGTTGCCGAATCAGGAGGCGTCGCACTGGGAGCGCTGGCCGCAGCGGCGCTGGGCACCGTCGCGTATTCGTGCCTGTTCGTGCTGTTGGGCCTGCTGTTCCGCAAAGCCGTGCTGTGGGGGATCGCCTACGTGCTGCTGTGGGAGGGGCTGGCGGTCGGCTTGGGCGATTTCGCCGAGCGGCTGTCATTGCGCGGCTACGCCCGCTCGCTGCTCTCGCAGATCGCTGACGTCGATCTCGGCTTCACCACCTACGGGCTCGTGACGTCGATCATCGTGCTCGCAAGCGTGTCGGTTGTCAGCCTCGCCCTCGCCGCCGTGCGACTCAGCCGCCTCAACGTCGACTGACCGCGCCAAGGTGGGCAACCGGGGGTCATACCTCCGCAGCGGGAGCGCGACACAATGGGCGGGTGCGCCTGGTGATTCAGATCCCCTGTCTCAATGAGGCAGAGACCCTGGGTCAGACCATGAGCGAGCTGCCGCGCCAGGTGGACGGCTTCAGCGAAGTGCTGTGGCTGGTCATCGACGATGGCTCCACCGACGACACGGTGAAGGTGGCTCGGAACCACGGTGCCGACGCCGTTGTCAGCCTCACGCAGAACAAGGGGCTCGCCGTGGCCTTCGCCAGTGGCATCGATGCGGCGCTGCGCATGGGCGCCGACGTGATCGTGAACACCGACGGCGACAACCAGTACGAAGCGGACGACATCAGCAAGCTGACCGAGCCGATCGTGGCCGGCCGCGCCGACCTGGTGATCGGCTCGCGAGACATCCGCAACCACCCAGAGTTCTCGCCGCTCAAGAAGCGGCTGCAGTGGCTCGGCTCGTGGACGGTCCGCCAAGCATCGGCGACCGACGTGGCCGATGTGACTTCTGGGTTCCGCGCCTACAGCCGGGAGGCTGCGCTGGCGGCGAACGTCGTGTCGCGGTTCACGTACACGCTCGAGACCGTGATCCAGGCCGGCAAGTCGGACCTTGCGGTCACCGATGTGCCGGTGCGGGTGAATCCCACCACCCGGCCGTCGCGCTTGTTCAAGTCCAAGCGCCAGTACGTGCGCAGGGCGGCCGGCACCATCGCCCGCGTCTACGCGATGCACGAACCGCTGCGGGTCTTCGCTGTGCCGGCGGCACTGTTCGCTGCGGTCGGCATGTTCCTGTTCGCCCGCTTCGGGTGGTTCCTGGTGACCTCGGACGGCTCAGGACATGTGCAATCGCTCATCATCGGCGCCGTCGCGCTGCTCGTGGCCATGCAGCTCGTGATGCTGGGCGTTCTGGCCGACCTGCTGCGCGCCAACCGTGTGATCGCAGAGCGAACGTTGCGCCGAGTCCGCGCGATAGAGCTCGACGTCGGAACACTGAAGCAGCCAGATTCTGAAACCGGGGAGCCGCGCAGATAGGTGCGCCGGCCATGGCACATGTGCTTGCTGGCTGGAGTGCTACGAAACAACGACCACCACGTCGCCGGCGCCCACCGTGTCGCCCGGTTCGACCTTGATCTCGGTGACGGTTCCCGACCGGTCGGCGTTGATGCTGTTCTCCATCTTCATGGCTTCGAGCACCACTACCCCTTCGCCGGCCGTGACCTCCTGGCCAACTTCCACCAGGATCTTGACAATGGTCCCCTGCATCGGGACGGTCACCTGACCGGTGCCGGTGCCCGCCGAAGCGCCGCCGCTTGCGCGCCGGGGGCGAGCAGCCGTGTTGGCCGCATTGCCTGTGCTGGCTGGATTTGGCGGCGCTGTCTCGGGCACCCACGCGCTCACCGAGAACCGCTTGCCGTCCACTTCCACCACCACGTCCCGTCGCACGCGCGGCAGGTCGTCGCCGTCGGGCGCAGCGGGGGGTTCTGCGTCGGTCTTGCCGGTCACACCGCTCAGGTCGAGCCGTTCTTCCACCCACTTCGTGCTGTGGATGCCAGCCTGGAAGTCCTCTGAGGCCATGATCCGCGTGTGCGCTGCTGAGGTGGTCGCGACGCCGCCGACGCTCAGCTCGCTGAGGGCCCGCTGCATGCGGGCGATGGCCGTCGGACGATCGGAGCCCCACACGACGAGCTTGCCGATGAGGTTGTCGTAGTACTGGCTGACGGTGTCGCCGGCTTCGTAGCCGCCGTCCCAGCGAATGCCGAAACCGTCCGGCACCACCAGAGACGTCAGCGAGCCCGGGGACGGCAGGAAGCGACCGCCCGCCGGATCCTCGGCATTGATGCGTGCCTCGATCGCGTGGCCGACCGAGGTCACCTCGGACTGCGTGAACGACAGCGGCTCCCCGGCGGCCACCCGGATCTGCTCGCGGACAAGATCGATGCCGGTCACCATTTCGGTGACCGGGTGCTCCACCTGCAGCCGAGTGTTCATCTCCAAGTAGAAGAACTCGCCGTCCTGGTAAAGGAACTCCACCGTGCCGGCATTCGTGTAGTTGCAGCCGCGGGCCACGGCCACCGCCGCGTCGCCCATCGCCTTGCGGACGGCATCGTCGAGCAGGGGCGCAGGGCTCTCCTCCACCAGCTTCTGGTGCCGGCGCTGCGCGGAGCAGTCACGCTCGCCAAGCCACACGGCGTTGCCGTGGTGATCGGCGATGATCTGCATCTCGATGTGGCGGGGCCAGGTGAGGTAGCGCTCCATGTAGCACTCGCCGCGCCCGAAGAACGCCTCGGCCTCCCGCTGCGCCGATGCCAGGGCGGCTTCGATCTCGTCGGGGCTGCCGACAACTTTCATGCCGCGACCGCCGCCCCCGTACGCCGCCTTGATGGCGATGGGGTAACCGTGCTCGTCGCCGAATGCTGCGACTTCGTCGGGGGAGGTGATCACCTCGGTGGTGCCGGGCACGCCGGCGACGCCGGAACGTTCCGCAGCCAGGCGGGCCGAGATCTTGTCGCCCATCACCTCAATGGCCTCGGGCGGCGGCCCCACGAACGTGACACCCCGCTCGGTGATGGCGCGGGCAAAGTCGGCGTTCTCGGAATAGAAGCCATATCCGGGGTGGACCGCATCGGCGCCGCACCGGGCGATGACGTCGAGGATTGCCTCGGTGTTGAGGTAGCTCTCCGCCGCGGTCTGACCGCCGAGGGCGAACGCCTCGTCGGCGAGCCGCACATGCATGGCGTCGCGGTCGAGTTCGCTGTACACCGCGACGGACGGAATGCCCAGCTCGCGGCACGCTCGGATGACACGCACCGCTATCTCGCCCCGGTTGGCGATGAGGAGCTTGCTGAACACGGATCAGGTCCCCGAACGGCAGGACATAGAAAGGCGACGCTATTGCTCCCTGCTCATGTTCGCTACCGGTACTGTCGCTGCGTGCCTGCCGAGCACGAACCGGGGGAATTCGACTCGCCGCACTTCGGGTCGGTCGCCGGCACTCGCTTCGGCGATGTCGTGTGGCGCGACGAGATCGGCTCGACTAACACTGAGCTGCTGGATCGAGCACGCAGTGGGGCACCCGAAGGAAAGGTGCTGATCGCCGACCTGCAGACCGCCGGCCGCGGCCGTCGGGGCCGCCGCTGGACGGCGCCGCCGGGCACCTCGCTCATGATGTCGGTGCTGCTGCGCCCGCCGCCGGGACCGCTGCCTCCGACTCGGGCGGCCCTGGTGACGCTTGCCGTCGGTCTGGCGGCCGCAGACGCGTGCGAGCAGGTATGCGGAATCCGGCCGCTGCTGAAGTGGCCCAACGACCTCGTGATAGCTGGCCCGGCGGGTCCTGACGCGGACGGTCACGGCGCCGTTCGCCACGATCGCAAGCTGGCGGGCATCCTGGCCGAGTCCATCAGCACGCAGGGACTGCTGTCTGCGGTGGTCGTGGGCATGGGCCTCAACACCGGCTGGCCGGAGGTGCCCGCGGAACTGGAAGGCGTCGCGACGAGCTTGAACCTGGAATCGGGGGCTCCGGTGGACCGGACGCTGCTGGCACGCCGGGTGCTGGAGGGTCTGGAGGCTCGCTACGAGTTGCTGTGCCGGGCCGCTGACGGCACCGGCGCGGCCATCGTGCTGGACGAGGCTCGTCGGAATTCCGCCACGCTCGGTCATCGCGTGCGCGTCTCGCTTGATGCCACAACGGTGGCGTCCGCCAACGATGCGCGCAGCCTCGAAGGTTTGGCGAGCGACCTCGATGCTGAGGGCAGGTTGCTGATCACCGACGATGTCGGGACGGTCCATACGGTGGCGGTCGGCGACGTGGTGCACCTGCGCCCAGCGTGAAGCGACATACGGCCCCCGATCGGCGCAGGACAGAAATCTCCTGCGTTGAGCGTCGGCGTCGGGTAGAACCGCAGTGCGGGCCGCGCTTGCCGCCGCTCGCGACACCCCCGACAGAGTGAGGACGCTGTGCCGCTGACTGTTTCAACTGACGCCTTCGAGGTTGTGACCGACCCCGCTGCTGCGCCGTCCACTGCCGCCGTGGACAGGCCGGTGCGCAGCGATGCGCTGGACACGCTGGGCGCCACGCCCAACTACCTGGCAGCCAGCGGCTTCGATGGCGCCGTCGGCAGGACCGCGCTGATGGCCGGCATCGCCGACACTGCTGACGACACCATGCCCATCGCCGTCGGGCTCGGTTCCGACGATCTCACTGCGGCGGACGTCCGCAAGGCGGCGGCGAATCTCTGGCGGGCGGCATCGAAGGTTGACTCGCTGACCTCGGCACTGGCGACCGTCGCGGCTGACGATCTCGGTACCGATGTCGCACTCGCGGCAGTGGCCGAAGGCATGCTCCTGGCCTCCTACGGGTTCAACGAGCACAAGGGCGAACCGCCCGAAGCCGACGCACTCGGCCAAGTTGTGCTCGCAGCGCCCGACGGCACCGACACCGCGGCCGCCTTCGCCCGTGCCGCCGCTGTGGCCGGCGGCATTGCCCTGGCCCGCGACCTGGTCAACCAGCCAGCCGGCGCGCTCACCGCAAGCGGCCTCGCCGATGCCGCAACCGAGGCCATCGAGGCGGCCTCCGCAGACGGCGATCCCGCGGCAGGCACTGCATCGGTGGAAGTGTGGGACCGCGAACGACTCGAGGCGGAGCGATGCGGTGGGCTCCTGGGTGTCAACGCAGGCTCGACAGAGCCGCCGGCGCTCATCCGCATGCGCTGGCAGCCGACCGCTGAGCCGCGCGCCACCGTGCACCTCGTCGGCAAGGGCATCACATTCGACACGGGCGGGCTCAACCTCAAGACCTTCGAGGGCATGGAGTGGATGAAGATCGACATGGGCGGCGCTGCCGCGGTCATCGGCGCGATGAGCGCGATCGTGCGGCTCGCGCCCGATGTCGCGGTCACGGGCATCTGCTGCTGCACCGACAACCAGCCCGGACCCACGGCCACTAAGCCCGGCGATGTGCTGCGCATCCGCAACGGCAAGACCGTGGAAGTGCTGAACACCGACGCCGAGGGGCGGCTCGTGCTCGCTGACGGTCTGTCGCTCTCGGTCGAAGAGGAGCCTGACCTGGTTGTCGACCTCGCCACGCTGACGGGTGCCTGCATGGTGGCGCTCGGCGACAAGTACGGCGGGCTCATGGGCAACGACGCCGCAGCGATCGAGCGTGCCGAGGCTGCGGCAAGCGCCGCTGGCGAGCTGCTCTGGCATCTGCCCCTGCCGCCGGAGTACCGCGAGCAGCTCGACTCGCCGATTGCCGACCTGCGCAACATCGGCAAGAACCGTTACGGGGGCACGCTTCACGCCGGCCTGTTCCTGTCGGAGTTTGTGGGCGAGACGCCGTGGGTGCACTTCGACATCGCGGGGCCCGTGCGCACCGACGCCGATGCCGGCGAGCTGTCCAAGGGAGCGTCCGGCTTCGGTGTGCGCACGCTGGTGGAGCTGATCTGCGGTTGGTGACCGGGGGTTAGCCGCCGCGGTGTGTGCTGGGTCGGGTGCATCGCTGCGCCCAAGCCCATGCCGTTGCCTCGTTCGCGGCATTGGGCGCGAGCCCCAGCGTCACCAGGCGCTCGGCTGATTCGTGCAGGCCGTGGCCGAGCATCAACATGCAAGAAGCCAGCAAGCGTGTCTCGCCGACCGAGAAATCCGCGCCCCCATCGGTGCGCGACCAGCGTCCGACCTCGTTACGCAGTTCTTGGGGCATCCGGTCGTGCAGCCGACGTGGCACGGGCGGCAGCAGGCGGCGAACCATCAGCACGGCGTCATCGGCGAACTGCGCTAGGTGGAACATGGCGCAGCGGTCGATAGTACGCATGAAGCTGCTCGTGCGGCCGCCGCGGTGCTGGAGTCCGAGTCGCCGGGCGGTGGAGTCGAGATCCAGCCGCAGGTCTTCGCCTGGGGCCAGCTCGTCGAACTCCCGTGCGAGCAGGCGCAGAAACCAGACGGCGCTCGGGCCCAGGATGGCGACCCAGAAGCGCTCCACGTAGGCCGAGCGCGGGTCGTGGCCACGGCGCCGCAAGCTGGGGTCATCCCACGGCCGCGCCAAAAGGACACGCAGCGGCTGGCTTGTGGCCGCGGGGACCAGCGGCTCGCTCTGCACAGTCGCCGTGCCGCCGACGAGCTGCAGGTTGACCGCTGCAGCGTCGCTGCTGGCAGTCAGGGGCGGGGGAGTCGTCGGCAGGTGATCGGTTCGCATCGAGGTCTCCTTCAGCATCCTGTGTCGCGTTCGGCGGCGATCGCCGTTTGTGCACAGCGAACGTGTTGTATATCAAAAAATACTTATACAACATGAAATATATTTTTAATCACACAAGACTCGTGAAACCCCGTACCCCGCGATCAGTCAGACTGAGAGGCATGAGCCCAGCCGAGACGGACACGGGGCCCGATTCGAGTTCTGACACTGATGACGATGTCCGGACGGTGGCGGGATGGATCGACGAGGCGAGCGCCATCACGGTGCTGACCGGCGCCGGGATCTCCACTGACTCGGGAATCCCGGACTTCCGCGGCCCCAATGGCGTATGGACCAAGAACCCCGCTGCCGAGAAGCAGGCGACGCTGCAGAACTACCTGGCCGATCCCGAGGTGCGCGTGCTGGCCTGGCGGGCGCGCATGGATCACCGTGCGTGGGGTGCCGAGCCCAACGACGGGCACCGAGCACTTGTGCAGCTCGAGCGCCGCCGCAAGCTGGTGTCGCTGCTGACGCAGAATGTGGACGGGCTGCACCACGACGCCGGCTCGGATCCCGACAAGATCGTGGAGGTGCACGGCACCATCCGCGAGGTTGCGTGCCTGGAGTGCGACTACCGCGCTGACATGGGGGCGGTGCTCGACCGGGTGCGGCTCGGCGAGGACGACCCGCCGTGTCCGGTGTGCGGCGGGATTCTCAAGAGCGCCACGATCAGCTTCGGCCAGCAGCTCGTGGCGCGGGATCTGCTGCGTGCCCAGATTGCTGCTGAGAATTGCGACCTGATGCTGGCGGTGGGCACGACGCTGGCCGTCTATCCGATCGCTGCGGTGGTGCCGGCGGCGAAATCGGCAGGCGCTCGTGTTGTGATCGTCAATGCGGAAGCCACCGAGATGGACCACCTCGCCGACATGGTGCTCCGCCGGTCCATCTCCGAGGTCCTCCCCCAGATCTGCGGCGATCGGCGGCGGCACTAAAACCCGACTGAATTAGTAGGATTTAGGGCCTGAGCCTGGTCACAGGACTGGGCGCTATCGAACGCGACACCAAGCGACGAACAGGGAGGCCCCGATGCCTTCGTTCCGCGAACTGCTGACAGCGACCAAGCGCGAGATCACCGAGATCACGACGGCCACGGCTGCCGAATGGATCACCGACCGTTCGCCTGTGGTGCTCGATGTGCGCGAGCCCGACGAATACGAGCAGGGTGCGCTGGCCGACGCCATCCACATCCCACGCGGGCACCTGGAAGCGCAGATCGAGAACCGGCTGCCCGATCACGATGCCGAGATCATCATCTACTGCGCCGGCGGCGTGCGCTCGGCCTTCGCGGCCAAAACGCTCACTGAGCTGGGATATCCGAACGCGGTGTCCATGGACGGCGGCTTCGGCCAGTGGAAGGACGAAGGCCGGCCGTGGTCGACGCCGGCCTCGCTCGGCGCCGAGCAGCGCAACCGCTACCAGCGGCACCTGCTGCTCCCCGAGGTGGGCGAGGCCGGGCAGCTCAAGCTGCTCGACGCCAAGGTGCTCATGCTCGGCGCAGGCGGCCTCGGCTCGCCCGCGGCGCTCTACCTGGCAGCCGCCGGTGTCGGCACGCTCGGCATCATCGACATGGACGTGGTTGACGAGTCGAACTTGCAGCGCCAGATTCTCCACAATGTCGACCGGGTCGGCGACCGCAAGGTGGATTCGGCCAAGAAAACCCTGACTGCACTGAACCCCGACGTCAATGTGGTCACCTACGACACGCGGCTCGGCGCCGACAATGTGCTGGAGATCCTGTCGGGCTGGGACGTGATCGTGGACGGCGCCGACAACTTCCCGAGCCGGTACCTGCTCAACGATGCCTCGGTGAAGCTGGGCATACCCATAGTGCACGGCTCGATCTTCCGCTTCGAGGGCCAGGTCACCGTGTTCGACCCGCAGCATGGGCCGACCTATCGCGACTACCTGCCCGAGCCGCCGCCGGCGGAACTCGCCCCGTCGTGCGCGGAGGCCGGTGTGCTCGGCGTGCTGCCGGGAATCGTGGGCTCGATCCAGGCCCTCGAGACCATCAAGCTGATCCTCGGCGTCGGTGATTCGCTGTCGGGCCGCATCGTCGCCTTCGACTCGCTGGAGATGACCTTCCGCGAGTTCCGGCTGCGTCCGGACCCTGCCAATGAGGTCACCTACGCCAATCGCGAGCGCATCACCGTCAGCGAACTCGACGGCCTCTGCAGCCCCACACTGAGCTGATCCCCTCACAGATCGGGACTGCCGCGGCAGGCGGACTGGGGGGCACCGGTACGCTGCGGGACCATGGCCCAGAAGCGGTTCGTCGTGATCGGCGGTGGCCCGGCGGGTCACTCGGCGGCTACCTATGCGGCGCGCTACGGCGCAGACGTGACGCTGATCGAGCGCGACATCGTGGGCGGCTCCGCCCACCTGCGCGACTGCGTGCCGTCCAAGACCATGATCGCCACCGGTTCGGCGCTCAGCTTCGCCGGTCATCTCGACGAGCTGGGCCTCGCCAATGTGTCCACATCGGTGGATACCCCGCACCTCCGCCAGCGCATCGGCGACATCGAAGACCGCCTCGCTGAGGTTGCCCGGCAGATGCTGGTCAGCCAGGGTGTGCGGATCCTGTCGGGCTCGGGCCGCCTGCTCGGACCCAACGAAGTCTGCGCAGATACCGCCGACGGGGCGGTCGAGATGTCGGCCGATGTCGTCGTGCTGTCGACCGGCAGCCGGCCCCGCATCCCCGAGTGGGCGCCCATCGACGGCGAGCGGGTCCTGACCACCCGCGACGCTTATCCGCCCGCAGAGCTGCCCGAGCACCTTGTGGTGGTGGGCTCGGGGGTGACGGGCGTCGAGTTCGTGCACATGTTCACCTCGCTGGGCTCCCAAGTCACGCTGATCGTGAGCCGGCAGCAAGTGCTGCCCCATAAAGACCCCGAAGCTGCCGCGGTGCTGGAGCAGACCTTCAGTGATCTCGGTGTCGCCATGCTCAAGGGCGCACGTGCGGTGGACATTGTGCGTGACGGCGATGCGGTCGCGGTCGTGTGCAGCGACGGTCGCACGGTACGGGCAACGCACGCCTTGCTCGCCATCGGCTCGATTCCCAACAGCGACGGCTTGGGGCTGGAGAACACCGAAGTGCGAGTCGACGGCGAGGGCTATGTGGATGTCGACCACAACCTGTGCTCGTCGGTGCCGAGCATCTATGCGGCGGGCGACCTGTCGGGCAAGCTGCCGCTCTCATCGGTGGCGGCGATGCAGGGACGCAAGATCGTCGAGCACGCCATGGGCCTGCACGAGACCCGCCCGCACCGCCATCTCGACTACGACAAGGCGGCATCGGCCATCTTCACCGAGCCCGAGATCGCCGATGTCGGACTGGCCGAGGCGGAAGCATTCGCTACCGGCCGCAAGATTCGCGTCACGAAGGTGCCGTTCGGCGCGAATGCCAAAGCACTCATCGAGGAGAACCCCCGCGGTTTCGTGAAGATCGTCTCCGACCCGCTGACCGGCCAAGTGCTGGGCGGCTCCATCGTGGGCCGGCACGCGGCCGAGCTGATCTCTGTGGTGGCTCTTGCTGTCAGCGCGAACCTGCGCGTCCAGGACATCGCCGAGAGCCTGTTCGTATACCCGTCCCTGAGCGAGGCCCTCTCCGAGGCAGCTGAGTGAATCACCGCAGCTGGCGCACTCGCCTCATTCTGATCTCGCTGGCGGTGCTGACTCTTATCGGGGCGGTGGCGACTGGTGCGTCCGCATTCGTGCTGCTGCAGCTCGGAAGGATCGAACGACACGAGCTGGCGGACGTGCTGACATCCGCTCCCCAGCAGCCGGTGACCGCCGCCGACGTGCTCATCGACCAATCCCGCACGGCCGCGGCGAATCCCGATAGCGCGACCGCTGGGGACGGCGCGAGCATCGGCGACGATGCCAGCGGCGACGATGCCGTGCTCGGCGAGCAGGATGAGTTCTCGGGCTCGTCAAGCGCTGGGAACCTCGCCGCAGGCGAGCCGGTGCTGCCGGGCGGTCCGGACGGGGAGAACTACCTGCTGGTCGGCACCGACAGCCCCTTGGGACTCGCTGCCGATGATCCGTTGCGCGCCGGCCACTCAGACCAGAACCGGCTAGCGGACGTCATGATGGTGATCCGACTGCGCGACGACGGCACCGCGGCCATGATGTCCATCCCGCGGGACTTGGCAGCGGAGATTGCCGGCACGAGCGACATCGCCGGCACCGGTGTCATCGCCAAGATCAACAGCGCCTACAACCGCGACCGCACCACGGCAGCGCGCGCAGCCCGCCTGATCGACACCGTCGAGGAGAACCTCGACATCACGCTGCAGCACTTCGTCGAGGCAGATTTCCAGGCGTTCTTGCGGCTGGTCGATGCTGTGGGCGGCGTCGAGATGACCTTCGACCGGCCGTTGCGTGACCAGCCGAAAGAGAACGCCACCGATCCGACGGAGAGCCGGAGCGGGTTCGTCACCGGGGCGGGCACCCATGTCCTCGACGGCAGGCAGGCGCTTGCGTACGTCCGCAGCCGCCACCTCGAGGAGCAGTTGCCTGACGGGACCTGGCAGCGGCATGGCGCCTGGAATGATCTCGCCCGTACCGACCGCCAGCGCGGATTCATGCGCACCGCAGCTGCGCAAGTGGCACCAGCGTTGCTTGCCAACCCGATCAACCTGCTCGCGGTGCTGGACATCGCGGCCGACCATCTGTCCACGTCCGACACGCTGAGCATCGTCAACGACGGCCGGAGACTCGCGGACAAGTTCGCCGGCCTCGACGTCGATGTCGACGTCGAGGACTACGAGCTGCGAGTCGTTGACGTACACGACCCGGTGCGATGGTCGCTCGGGCTCGATCCGCTGCGCGCCGAGCACAATCAACGGGTTCTGGACGTGTTCCGGGGCATCGGCTGGGACGACATCGTCGAATCGCGCGTGCGGGTGCAGGTCACCGGGACGGCGCGGCACCAGGTGGCTGCACGGCTGAGCGAGCTCGGGTTCGACGCGCAGGCAGCGGGGCCGATGCCCGAAGGCATCTCGCACGCTCCGGAAGGCACCGTCGTCTATCTGGCCCCGCAGGGACGGCTCGCTGCCGGCCTGCTGGTCAGTCACCTGCTGCCTGTGCCAGACTTCGCCGGCCATGCCGAGCTTGACGCAACGACGGTGATCCTGCACATCGGCGACGAACCGCCTCGCATCGATCCCGGCTACCGGAGGGTCGACGTGCCTCCCGCCGACCAGCTGGCGCCATGAGCGGTACATCGCCCGAGTGCCGCATCCTCGTCGTTGGCGCGGGCTACGTCGGACTCACGACAGCCGCGTGTTTCGCCCACCTCGGCCACGACGTCATCTGCGCGGACATCGACCGGGCCAAGGTGGCGTCCTTGTCGGCCGGTGTCGTGCCGATTCGCGAAGCCAATCTGGATCGGCTCGTCGCGGAGGGCATAGCCGAGCGTCGCCTCCGGTTTGTGATCTCGGCTGAAGCCGTCGCAGGCACGTGCGATTTTGTCTTCGTCTGCGTGCCGACGCCGCTGCGTGCCGACGGCGAGACCGAGCTCAGCTACTTGCTGGCGGCACTCGATTCGGTGGCGTCTCGCCTGCAGCCAGGCTCGGTCGTGGTGACGAAGTCGACTGTGCCGGTGGGAACCGCGCCCAAGATTGCCGCGGCGCTCGGGCGCACCGATGTGGCGCTGGCGTCGAATCCCGAGTTCCTGCGAGAAGGCTCGGCGGTTGCCGATTTCCTGTCACCTGATCGGATCGTCATCGGGGCCGAAGATCCCTCAGTGGCACGCCGGGTTGCGGCGCTGTATGCGGGCGTCGAAGCGCCGGTGATCCTCAGCGATCCCACATCGGCCGAGACCGTCAAGTACGCGGCAAACGCGTTTCTGGCCGCCAAGGTTTCGTTCGTGAATGCGCTCGCAGCCGTGTGCGAGGCAGTCGGCGCCGATGTCGACACAGTTCTTGCCGGGGTGGGTACCGATCACCGCATCGGCTCGGCCTACCTGCAGCCCGGTCCCGGCTGGGGCGGCTCGTGCCTGCCGAAGGACACCCGTGCGCTGGTGTCGGTCGCCAACGACGCCGGCTACGTCTTCGACCTGCTCGAAGGCGTCATTGCGGTCAACGAGCAGCAGCTCGACCGGGTGGTGGCGAAGGTTGCCCGGATGGTCGTGGGCGAGTCAGGCGACGTGACGGATCCCACTGCCGATGACGGAGCCCCGGGATCTGCCGACCTTGACGGTGTCACAGTGGCCCTGCTGGGACTCACCTTCAAGGCTGGCACTGATGACCTGCGCGGCTCCCCTGCGCTGCGGGTCGCCGAGCGGCTGAGCGCGACGGGCGCGCGCCTCGTGGCGTACGACCCGGCACTGGTCGACCTCGACGACCGTCCCGACATCGCCTCGCAACTGCCAGCGACCCTGCACATCCGAAACTCGGCGCTCGAAGCCCTGCATGGTGCCGACGTAGCCGTCGTGCTGACCGAGTGGCCCGAGTTCGCGGCCCTCGACTGGGATCGGGCCGCGTCGGAGATGGCCGCAGCCCGCGTCGTGGACGCACGCAACCTGCTCGACGCGGACCAGCTGCGCGCTACAGGCTTCACCTACGAGGGCCTCGGCCGGCGCTGAGCGCCGGCGCATCGGGCCCGGCGCAGATAGAGCCTCGAGCGCCGGTAGCTTGTCGCCCCGTATGGCGAGATCAGCCGCTGCCAAAAAAGTTGCCAAAGCAGCGAGCGCCGGCGGAAGCGGCAGGAGCTTCCGCCCCCGGCGCGACATCCTGTTCCCGGCGGCGATGCTGCTCGTCGTCGCCTTGGGCGTCGTGCTGATCCTCTTCGCGCGCGTCCAGCGGGCCGAGAACGCGCCGGCCGGCCCACCGCGCATCGGCGATCACTGGCACTCGCTCTACGCGATCTACGACTGCGACGAGTTCATCTTGGACTTCTACCCCAACGACGCAGACGACTCCACCGGCATCCATACTCACGGCGACGGATTGATTCACATCCACCCATTCGTTTCAACAGTCACCGGTCAGTTCGCCACGATCGGGGCATTCATGCGCGAGATCGAGTTCGAACTGACCGACTCGAGGATCGAGCTGCCCGGCAGGACCTTCCTCGACGAGTCCGGCGAGGGCTGCGCGTCTCCTGATCCCGACAGCGACAACCCCGATGTCGCTGCACCGGCGGCTGAACTGCGCATTATGCGCTGGGAAACCCTGCAGGCAGAGAAGGCACTGGCATTCACCGAGGATCTGCGCGATGTGCGCTTGCTCGGCGACGGCCAGATCTTCGTGTTCGCCTTCGTTCATCCCAGCGTCGACGACGCCGACATCCCGCGACCTGACGACAACTTCCTCCGCTCCTACCTCAATTTGCCGCCGGCGAATCAGCCGCTTGCCGGCATCACGGATCAAGAAGGCCCAGTGCTCGACGACGACGGCGGGAGTGAGCCAGTCGAAGGCGATCTTCCGGCCACCGCTGAGCCCTCCGAGACTTCCGAGCCCGTCGAGTCCCCCGACCCTGCTCCCGAGGAAGAGCCGACTGGCACTGAACCGTCTGGTGCAACATCCTGATTCCTCGTGCCGGTAGTTCGCGATGAAGGCGATCGTGCTGCTAGGCGGCTTCGGCACCCGGCTGCGCCCGCTGACCAACGACACCCCCAAGCAGATGCTGCCGGTGTGCGGGCGGCCGATGATCGAATGGGTCTGCGAGCACCTGCACAGCCACGGGATCGATGACATCGTGCTCTCGTTGGGCTACCGGGCCGAGGCGTTCACTGTTGCCTACCCACGCGGTCGCATCGGACAGCTCGCCTATCAGGTGGCCGTTGAGCCCGACCCGCGCGGCACCGCGGGAGCCGTGCGGTTTGCCGCGGAAGCCAGCGGCATCACGGACACCTTCTTGGTGCTCAATGGCGATGTGCTGACCGATCTCGACGTGGACGCACTTGCGAGCCTCCATGCCAGCTCGGGAGCGGAAGCCACCATTGCGCTGCAGCCGGTCGCTGATCCCTCGCCATACGGCCTCGTGGCGGCAGATCCGTCGGGCCGGGTGCTGTCGTTCTCGGAGAAGCCGGATCCGGGTTCGGCCCCTGCAACGCTGCCGCGAGGCGGCGATCGGCCCACGATCAGCGCCGGTACCTACGTGCTGACTTCGGCGGTGCTCGATCGCATCGCGCCCGACCGGCCTGTCTCCATCGAACGGGATATCTTCCCTCAGATCGTCGCGGACGGGGCGCTGGCAGCGCTGGTCGCCGACTCGTACTGGCTCGACACGGGCACGCCGCAGCAATACCTCGCTGCCAACTTGGATGTTCTCGCGGGCCGGCGCGTCGCCGCCAAGGTGACCGATGGCATCAGTGCGGCATCGGACGGCATTCATCCCGATGCGCAGATACGCACGTCAGTCATCGGCAGCGGGTGCGAGGTCGGACCGGGCGCTGTCGTGCAGCGGTCAGTGGTGGGGGACGGCTGCCGCCTCGCCGCCGGCGCCATCGTGATCGATTCGGTGCTCGGCGCGGGCGCTGTCGTGGGAGCCGGGGCAACACTCTGCGATTGCTCCGTGATCGGCAGCGGCGAGCGGGTCGCCCCGGGCGCCGTGCTGCGCGCACAGCGCCAACCGTCGCCGGAGCTGGTGTCTGACAGTTAACGGAACAGGTCCTCGGCGGGATCCCTGATGATCTCTGAGCGCACCGAGGCACGCCGCAGCCAACTCGGGTCGACCCCGCGCACGATCGCAACCGGTACGCCCCGCGCCTTGCCGCACACCAAGTCGGCAGCGGAGGCGATCTCATCGGCCACGCACACTTCGGTGACCATCAGCTCTCGCCCCAGCGCATCTGCAGTGCCCTTCAGGTCGACGACGGCGGCGATGCCCGCGCAGCCGATGGCCACATCGGTGACGCCGCGCCGCCACGGGCGCCCGAATGTGTCGGAGATGATCACCCCGACGGCGCGGCCCGACAGCGCCCGTATGCGATCTCGGATCTTGTTGGCGGAGCGGTCGCTGTCGTCGGGCAGCAGCGCGGCGTAACCCCGTTCGACGTTGGACAGATCGATTCCTGCGTTTGCGCAGATGAATCCGTGCTTGGTCTCGCTGATGATGAGGTCGCCGCGCCGGCGCAGGATGCGGACTGACTCACGCTCGACGAGGGGCTTGTGCGACAGCGGATCGTTGGGGTCGATCTGCTCCATGGCGCCCTCAGCCTTGGAAACGATCTTCTGCGTCACGACGAGTACATCGCCGTCCTGCAGGCCGGCAGGTGACGCCTCGCAGGCGCTGGCGATGACGGCTCCGAGATCGGCACCGAGCGTGATCTCACCGATGCCTTCGAGCGGATGCAATTCGATGGTCATGTGCTCATTCTTGCGCCGACGCCTTCCAACGTCGCTCGGGCCAGCCCGGCCGCGCGGTCCGGGTCGGCCATGATCGTGTCGGTCACCACCGGTGTCATCCCCGCCTGGGCCACGGCGGGAGCGAGTTCGGCGTCGGCGTGATCGATCACCAACGTGCCTGCGAACTCGGCGTAGAGCCGTGCCACGCCGACGACGCTGGGCTCGTGGCCCAGCTCGCGCATCATGGCTCCGGCCGGCCCCTTGATCGATGCGCCGCCCACGATGGGTGACACGGCGATGACACTGCCTCGTCGGCCGCGCAGCGTCTCGCGCACCTGGGGCACATCGATGACGGGGCCGATCGAGACAAACGGATTCGACGGCGCGACCACCACCGTGCCGGCGCTGCTCAGCGCATCCAGCACGCCCGGTGCCGGCTTGGCCCCCTCGATGCCTGCGAAGCGAACCGACCGCACGGCGATGCCGTGCCGGTGAGCCACGAAATACTCCTGGAAGTCGATCTCGGTTGCTCCGTCGGGCTCAGCCGGCGTGATGCGGGTGGCGATGGGATCGTCGCTGACCGGCAGCAGCGTCAGCTCGAGCCCGAAGCTGGCAGCAATCTCGCCGGTCACCTGCGACAGGGATGCACCGTCGCTGCGTCGCTGCGTGCGGAACAGGTGCAGCGCAAGATCCAGGTCGCCGAGCTTGAACCAGTCCTGGCCGCCGAGGCGTCCCAGCTCGGTGAGCACGCGCCAAGTCTCGCCGGCCCGGCCCCAGCCGGTCTCGGGGTTGATCTGGCCAGCGAGCGTGTAGGTGACTGTGTCGAGATCGGGGCTGATGTCAAGGCCGTGCAGCGTGAAGTCGTCGCCGACGTTCACGATCGCAGTGACATCCGTGGGCCGGCAAACGCGCAGCAGCCCGCTGAGGAACCGGGCGGCGCCGACGCCGCCGGCCAGCACGGCGACGGATCGAGAGTTCGAGGCGATCATGCCGAGGCCTGTTTGGGCGGGCAGTCTGGTGCAGCTGTGTTGGCCTGCTGGCCGGCGGCCAGCGACACAGCGGTGGCACGCAGGCTTCGGCTCGTGCCGCCCGGAGAGGACGGTGCAGCGACACCCACCGCATCCGACGGCGTCGCGTAGCTGCTCGGGCTCCACACCTCGTAGCCACTGCCGTCAGCGCGTACCTGCACCTCATAGAGGGCAGTGTTCTGGAGGCCCGAGATGGTCGCGGGCGAGCTGACATCGCGCATCGTGATCCACTGCCCCCCGACGGGCCGGTACCTGATCCGGTAGCCAGATGGGCCGCTGCTGCCGACTGCGGCCGGGGCCCCCCAGCGGACTTCGAGGGCGCCGTTGAGCGGCTGCACTGTCACGTCACGCGGCGCTCCGGATGCGTCCGCGCGGGGATCGCACTCGCGGTCCAGGCCTCTGAGCGCGTCGGTCGCCGCCGCCGCTGCGGAATCGGACACCGCGGCGGGCCCGCCGAAGATCGTGAGCCGTACGGTGCCCGCATCGGGAACCGGGCCGGCCAGGAATCTGCGTGTCGCATCGGGCAGAGCCGGCTCGGACAGCAACAGCGGTGCCCGCCGCAGACCCAGCAGTGCGCCGCCGACCAGCGCGTCGGGGAACTTCCGGCCGTCCGCGAGGCCGAACTCATCGGACCCGAAGCAGCGGTCAGCTAGCGCTTCGGCGATCTCGGCGGCCGTCTCGAAGCGGTCCTGACCCCACAGGCGTTGCACTCTGATGCCTGCAGCGGTGAGCTCAGTCTCGACCGAGGGCGTGACCGCCGCCGGTCCGCCCGCAATCAGCACCTGTTGGATCGCGTAGTCAGTGGCGAAGTTCTTGACCGCTGTCGGCAGCCGGTCGGGCTCGGTGAGCAGCACAGGATGCGGGCCTGAGAAGGCAAGCGGCGACAACGCCAGGGCATCAGCAAATTTCTCCCCGGTCGCCAGCAGGGCGGTACGGCGCCCGTCCCCGCAGTAGTCACCGATCTCTCGGACTTCGATCTCGCGGGCGATGTTGACCACGGTCCGGTAACGGTCGGAACCCTCCAGCCGCTCGGGCCTGCCGCTGATCAAGGCGGCCAGCGCATCTTCGACGTCGTCGGAGATGGCAGTGGTGCCGCCGGCGATGATGATGTCGTCGATCCGGTGCCGCTGGATGAAGCTGCGGGTTGCCGGGTGCAACTCATCGGGCGGCGACAGCAAGATCGGTGCATTGCGCACGCGTGCCAGCGGAGTGGCCGCCAGCGCGTCGGCGAACGATTCGCCGGAGGCCACGATGGCCGTGTCGATGGGACCAGCGGCGGCTGCATACTCCTCGGCGATCTTCGCCGCGGTCTCATAGCGGTCGGCACCCCACAGCCGATCCGAATCGACACGTGACGCAGCTCCCGCTGCGTTTCCGGTCCCGACGATCGCTGTTGCAGCCAGCAGCATCGCCGCTGCCGCACGCAACGGGCGAAACCAGCCGTATTGCGGGCAGCGTGCCATCCGCGGCACCGTACCGGAACCCGTCGTCCATGCGGGTGAGGCCTCCGGTGGTGACTTCACAGCGTTGGCGGTGACCCGTACCCTGAACTGCGCCCCTACACGCCTGTCCTGCAATCGGAGAACCGGAGCCGACCCGTGCCGACGGCCCTCATCACCGGAATCACCGGCCAGGACGGCCAGTACCTGGCCGAGCACCTGCACGGCGAGGGCTACCGGGTGGTCGGGTTGATCACGGGCCAGCGCAATCCGCGCTCGGAGACGATGGCAGCCGATCTGCCCTATGTCGAGCTCGTGCCTGGTGACCTCGCCGATCTGGCGTCGCTCATCGCGGCACTCGAGTACACCCAACCCGACGAGGTGTACAACCTCGGCGCCATCAGCTTCGTGGCGCTGTCGTTCAAGCAGCCCGAGCTGACGGCCAACGTCACCGGATTGGGTGTGCTGCGATTGCTGGAAGCCATCCGACTGGTGGGCGGTGTGAACAACCCGATTCGCTTCTACCAAGCCTCCTCCAGCGAGATGTTCGGCAAGGTACGCGAGACACCCCAGAACGAGCTGACGCCGCTGCACCCGCGCAGCCCATACGGTTCGGCCAAGGTGTTCGGGCACAACACCACCGTGAACTACCGGGAGAGCTACGGGCTGTACGCCTGCAGCGGAATCCTGTTCAATCACGAGTCTCCCCGGCGGGGCCTCGAATTCGTGACCCGCAAGGTCACCAACGCCGTCGCGCGCATCAAGCTCGGACTGCAGGACGAGGTGGCACTCGGGAACCTCGACGCCAAGCGCGACTGGGGTTTCGCTGGCGACTACGTGCAGGCGATGCATCTCATGCTCTCCCAGCCCGAGCCCGATGACTACGTCATCGCAACGGGCCAGACGCACGCCGTGCGCGACTTCGTGCAGCTCGCCTTCGCCGCAGCCGGCATCGACGACTGGGAGCGTTACGTGCGGATCGATCCCCGGTTCTTCCGGCCTGCTGAGGTCGACCTGCTGGTCGGCGACGCCTCCAAGGCTGCGAGCGAACTGGGGTGGGAGCCGCAGATGTCATTTGAAGAGCTGGTGACGTCGATGGTCACGAACGACATCGAGATCGAGCGGCGCAAGCTGAAGTGACGACTCCGCTGCAGGATTCCTGCCCCGGGGGCAGCAGATGGCACCGGCGCGTTCAGGCGCGAGCGCCGGTCGCATCCGGCGCAATATCCGACCGGCAGCACCCGCAGGCCGGTACCACTACAGGGGTGCGGGAACTCCCCCAGAGGCTGAGCCGAATGGCGAAGCGGCGCCGGCTCGCCGGCATGGCGATGGCGTGTGCGGTGACGGCGGGATCCCTGGCGTTCGCGGTGCCGCCGGCCGGCGCACAGACCGCGGAGCTGGCCCCGAGTGTGATCGTCGTGGAGGGCCGGGGTTTCGGGCATGGCAACGGGCTCAGCCAGTGGGGTGCGCTGGGCTATGCCGTCGACCATCGCTGGACCAGCGACCAGATCGTCGAGCACTACTACAGCAACACCACCCGGTCCTCCGCGAGCAATCCCGACGTCTGGGTGCATCTCACCGGCAACGACCGCAACGACCTGCTGGTCACGTCGGCCTCGGCGTTCACCGTGGCAGACCAGCAGTTCGACGGCGGCGACGTCGTGCGGATCGGCGTCAGCTCCGGCGATTTCTGGGTGCGCTCAAGCGCCGGCTGCGGACGTCGTGGCGACCTCGCCGCCGATGGGCTCTCCGCGTCGAGCCGCCGCGGCGATCGGTACATCGAAGCTGTCCCGTCGAACAGCGACTACGCCGTGGATGACCAGTCGCAGCTTTTGGTGATGATCTACTGCGACAGCCGGGACCCAGCGGTGGAGTCGAGGCGGACCGCCTACCGGGGCACCCTCGGCGTGGTAGACCAGAACGGCCCGTTCTCGTTCAACCGCGTCCCGCTGGAGCAGTACCTGCGCGGCGTCGTGCCCCGCGAGAGCATTCCGGAGTGGGGCGCGGCGGGCGGCGGGCGTGGCATCGCCGCGCTCGAAGCGCAGGCCATCGCGGCACGCTCATATGTGCTCTCGCTGGCAGCCTCGCGTGCGCGCAGCGGAAGCCAGGGGAGGTTCACCGACACCTGTGACTGGTGGAACTGTCAGGTGTACGGCGGCGCTGCCCGCGACGGGAACGCGCTCGATCACGGAACCCGGTACATCCACACCAACACCGCAATCCGGAACACGGCGGGCCATGTTCGCGTCCATGACGATGGATCGATTGCCTTCGCTGAGTTTCACGCGTCGAGCGGCGGCTGGACGGCCGGGCTCGACGAGGGCTCCCGATTCCCTGGCGTTCAGGACCTCGGCGACTCGACGGCCGGCAATTCCAACCATGCATGGGAGTTCCGCATCAGCAGATCAGACATCGAGGCGGCCTATCCGAGCATCGGCAGCCTCGTCTGCATCCAGATCACCCACCGCAATGGCAATGGGGCGTGGGGAGGGCGGACCCGTGGCATGCGCATCGTGGGAACCGACGGCATCGAGGACTTCGAGGGGCACTCCGGCGTCGAGAACGGTCAGTGGAACCGGTGGGCACGCGATCCGTTCCGCAAGAGATTCTCCCTGCGGTCGGATTGGTACCGCTTCCCGCAGTTCCCCGACGGCCAGCCCTGCGAGCGGCCTGCTTCAGGCACCCCGGATCCGCCGGCAGAAACAGACGGCCCCGGCTTATGGGTGCTGAAGTCCGACGGCACTGTCATCGCCGATGGGACAGCGGAGCACCTCGGCAACGGGACGCTGCGGTCGTCATCTGATCGGTTCACGGCCATGGCTGCGCATCCGGATGGTGACGGTTACTGGCTCGCGAGCTCCGGCGGCGATGTCCAATCCTTCGGCGACGCCACCTATCACGGGAGCGCCGTCGGTGCCGGAGGGGCCGAGTTTGTGGTGGCGATGGCTGCGCATCCGGATGGGAACGGTTACTGGCTCGCGACCAGCCAGGGCAACGTGTTCGCCTTCGGAACTGCCGGGCACTGGGGCGCCATCGCGCATCTCTGGCTGGCTGCTGAGGTCGTCGACATCGAGGCCTCGCCGACTGGCGACGGTTACTGGCTGGCGCTCGACGACGGGCGCGTGCTGGCATTTGGCGACGCACGCGATCTCGGATGCGGACCGCTGCTGCGCTCTGGCATGGCCGGCATCGGTCTCGCAGCCTCACCGGACGGCGGGGGCTACTGGCTCGCAGGCGCCGATACAGCAGTGCATGCCATCGGCGCGGCAGACCACCATGGCGATCGCGCCGACCGCCAGAACCGGCTGCGCGCCGTCGGGTTTGCTGCTACGGCCACTGGCAACGGCTACTGGCTGGTGTGGAGCGACGGCACCAGCTTCAACTACGGGGACGCGCCCGACTACCGCACCTCTCGTGCCGGATTCGGCGTCGTCGCTGCCGAATCCGTGCGCTGAGAGACTGAGCGCGGAGTGAGCTGGCCGTGAGTTCGCCAACCTCGGAGGAGCTGCGGCCGTCTGCTGAGGCGGAACCAGCCGTTCTGGCACCTCCGCCTGCGGTTGCTGCCATCGTCACGACGGGCTCGCAGTGGTCCGATACCGAATTCACCCTGCGGGCGCTTGCCGCCCAGGACTACCCGCGGCTAGCGGTGCTGGTGCTGTGCGATGCCGAAGGGGAGCAGGGGCTTCGGGTCCGAGAGCTGCTTCCCACCGCCGCTGTTGCGGATCCCGTCTCGTCTCGCAGAAGTCGAGGCCGTGGGAGGCAGCGCGGGCGGATGGGCGCTGTCAACAACCGGGGGGCATCGCTGGTCCGGGGGGCCGACTACCTCCTCTTCCTGTCCGATCGCGTCGCGCTGGCATCCGATGCCATCAGCATTCTCGTCGACGATGCCGAGAACGTCCCGGGCCGGATCGTCGGTGTCGCCGGTCCCAAGCTGCTCGACGCCAGCGACGGTCTGACGCTGCGCGATCTTGGCGGCACCGCTGACCGCCTCGGGGTCCGGATTCCCGTCGCCGGTCAGGACGAACTCGACCAAGAACAGCACGATGAGGCCCGCGATCTGTTCGTGGCTCCCACTGAGGCGATGCTGGTGCGGGAGGACATCTTCCGCATCGTCGGCGGCTTCGATCCAGCGCTCGAAGGCGACGGCGCTGTTGTCGACCTCTGCTGGCGGATCCAGCTCTCAGGTGCGCGGGTCCGGGTGGTGCCGTCTGCAACCGGGACGGTGCAGTCAGATACAGCGCCGGCCGCTCACGGGCCCTCGGCGCGCCAGCATGAGCATCGAGCCCGGCTGCGCACCATGGCGAAGTGCTACGGGTGGGTGCACCTGCTGCCTGCCGTGATTCTTGCGGCAGTGCTGGCTGCGGGTGAGGTGGTGCTGGCCGCGCTGCGTGGGCGGTTCGCCCAAGCCTCAGACGTGGCACTGGCATGGCTGTGGAACGCCCGCCACCTCGGCGGCACGTTCGCACTACGCGGCGCTGCCAAGCGCTACCGGCGGGTGCGAGATGCCGATCTGCGCCGATTGCAGCAGGGCGGTTCGGTACGTGTCGCCGACTGGTTCCGCTATCGCCTGAGTCCAGAAGGCGGACTGGCGGCACGGACCACGATCGACGAGAGCATCCTGGGCACCTGGCGACGCAATGCGCACCGGACGGTGTGGGTGGTCTGGCTGGGGGTGCTCGGGCTGATCGCCTTCGGCTCGCGCCACCTGCTCACGGGCGGCGTCGGGGCATACGGCCAGTTCGCACACTTCCCCGACGCCGGCACGATGCTCGGGGCGTACCTGGACGGCTGGCGCGACAGCGGGGTCGGTGCAGCCGGGATCGGCCCTCCCGCGATGGGCCTGCTAGGCCTCGCTGGCGCTGTGCTGCTTGGCGGTGTCGGGCTTTTGAGGAACATCGCTATCTGGGGCTTGGTGCTCGCGGGCCCCGTCGGCATGTGGCGGTTGTGCGCCACCGGTTCGAGTGAAGACGGGCCGAGCCGCAATGGCCGGCTGGTCGCCCTTGTGTTGTACGCCGTGTGCCCGTTGCCGTACAACGCGCTGGCGGCCGGCCGCTGGGATGTACTGCTGGCATACGGAACTGCACCTGCGATCGTGCTGCTCACCAGCCGCCTGGTGGGCACCTCGGCTGCTCGGCCGCCACGCGACGGCTCCCGGCGCGGCACGGCAGCCAGGCTGGCCTCGCTCGCCTTGCTCCTTGCTGTTGTGGCAGCGTTCGAGCCGTTCATCGTTGTGCTGGCCGCCGCGGCGGGGGTGGCCCTCGCCTTGGTCGAGCTGGTGCGCCGTGCGCCGCGCCGTGAGCCGCTCGGCGCGCCGGTCGCCGGATTGCTGCGGGTAGCTGTGGCCGTGGCACTCGCAGCGGTGGCGCATCTTCCCTGGCTGTTCGAGTTCGGTTCATTGCGCGCCTTCCTCGAAGTCTCGCTCGGCGGCCGCACCTCGTCGACGCCGTTGTCGCTGGGGGAGCTGTTGCGGTTCCAGACCGGCCCGCTCGGCGACCTGCCGCTCAGCTGGGGTCTGCTGGCTGCCGCGGCAGTGCCGCTATTGGTCGGGAGCGGGGGCCGGCTGTGGCTGGCGGTGCGTGGCTGGCTGGTAGCGCTGGCCGGCTTCGCGTTCGCATGGGTCATCGTGGCCGGCTGGGCCGACCAGCTGGTCAGCAGCGCAACGCCGGAGCTCTCGCTCGCCGAAGTGTCCTTGGCATTCGGGGCTGTCGGCCTGTGCTGGGCCGCAGCAGCAGGGCCTGCAACGCTGGCGACCGCCGACTCAGACGCACCTCCACGGATCCGCAGTGCCATGGTCTTGCTGAGCGGCATTGCGGTGGGTGCCATGGTGCTCCCGACTGCGTGGGCGTCGATCGACGGCGACTGGTCGGCGCCGAGCTTCGATCACCGGGTGCCGCTCGGGCTGGTCGATGACCGGGACGTCGGGCCCGACTACCGGGTGCTCTGGCTCGGTGCCCCCGAGGTCTTGCCGTTGCGCGGCTCCGACCTCGGCGTGGAGGGACTCGCCATGGGGATGTCGGTGCGGGGGTATCCCGACATCCGGCACTCGTGGGCCACGCCGCAAGCACCCGGCGATGAACGCCTGGCTAACGCCGTACGGGTGGGGCTGGCGGGCGACACGCTGCGATTAGGGCGGTTGCTGGGTTCTTTCGGCGTCAGGTATGTCGTGGTAGTGGAACGCTCTGGACCGTCATACACCGACGGCTGGGACCGACCGGTGTCCGCGGCGGTCTCCGAAGCGCTCGCCTCGCAGATCGATCTGCGCCCGCTGGCGGCAGATCCCTCGGTGCAAGTGTTCCGCAACGAGGCGTGGTGGTCGTCGCGGTCACAGTTCTCCCGGCCGATTCCGGCTGGCTTCGCCGCTGACCCAGTGGATCTCGTCGTGAGCGACTTGACCGACGGCATCGGCGTGCTCACCGACTACCGGTCGGCTACTAGTCAGTTCGGACCGGTGGGTGCCGGCACCGTGCTGGTCACTGATTCCTACGATCCGGGCTGGCGACTTCACATCGACAATGCGGACAATGCAGGCGCTGCAGCAGTTGAGCCGGCACCGGCGCTGGGCTGGGCGATGCGCTTCGATCCGTCCCAAGCCGGCCAGGCTGAGCTGCGCTTCGAACGTTCTGCCGTGGTGTCCAACCGGATCGCTGCGCAGGTGCTGATCTGGCTGGCGCTGATCTGGGTGGCGATCGGCCAGCCGACCCCCCTCGCCGACCGACTCGCTGCGCTCATGAAGAGGTCAACGCGGTGAAGGTCATCCGATGGCTGCCCCGGCTGCTGATTCCGCTGGCACTCGCGGCAGCGCTGGTGATCGACACCCGCGACGACCGGGCGCCGACCTCTGTTGCGGCCGAAGGCCCGCAGGCGCAGGCGCAGGTCGCGGTGCCGCCCCCCGATGCGCTGACATCGAGCTGGTTCTGCCCCCTTGTCGGCCTGCGGGGACCAGTCCAGGGTTTCGGAGAGGTCACCACAGAGGTGCTGCTCACCAACATGACGGCCGAGGTGGCATCGGTGTCGGTCGAGTTCCGAGGACGCACAACGGGTCGGCAGTATGTGATGGCCGACGTTGCGCCGCATAGCACCGGGGTGGTCAGCACGTCTGACTATGTGCGTGACGAGGTCACCGGTGCACTGGTGGAGTCTTCGTCGGGCGGGCTGGCAGTAACGCGCAGGTTTGTCTCGCCGCTCGGGATCGACGAGGCTCGCTGTTCGAGCGTGCTGGCTCCGGATTGGTACGTGCCCGTCGGCGATACGCAGACCGACGCGCTGGCGGTGCTGGCCATCATGAATCCGCTGCCCCGGGACGCGATCGTCGATGTCACCTTTGCATCGGAAGCAGAATTCGGCCCGTTCGTGGCGCCGGCGCTGACGGGAGTGGTGGTACCTGCGTGGAGCACTGTCGCCGTCGATATCGGCGAGCATGCGCGCCGTCGAGACGTTGTGGCGGCATCAGTACGGGCCCGCGCTGGCCGGATCGCAGTGGACTCGCTCGTGGCCTACGACGGGAGCGTCGGCCGCCGCGGTCTGGCTGCGGAGCTGGCTTCGGTGGCCACCGGCCGGCGCTGGCTTGTGCCGGTGGCCGGCATTGACGACGGCACACGCTTGTGGGTGCGGATCTTCAACCCGTCCGACGATGTGGCGGAAGTCACTGCGTCCATCGTGTCCGACGACCCGCTCAGTGATCATCTGGCCTTCGCCGTGGCATCGCACGACGTGGTGGAGTTGAAAGTCACCCCGCCCAGTGAGCTGGCACCGGGACTGGAAACGCTCCTCGCCACACCAGGAGTCCCCTTCGGTGTGTCGGTTGCCTCGCAGAATGACGTTCCCATCGTCGTGTGGGCAGAAGCGCTGGTGGGCAGTGCGGCGAGCCCGCTCACCGACCTCAGTGCCGATCAGGATACTGCCTCCGAAGCCGAGTCGGAGGACGAGTCCGTCACGGTGGTGGCCCAGACTGGCGGCGCAACCGACGCCACAGAGTCTGGTGCCGCTGCCGGAGTTGTCGACGAACCGGCAGTCGAGGCCCGCCCTCCGGTACTGCGGGCGCGGTCGGGCCTTGCTTTCGTGCCGGGTGTCGTCCAGACGGGCGACCGGTGGCTGGTCGTCATTGCGCCGCAATCCGGTGGCGAGGCGTTTGTGACGATTATGACGGATCCGTTCGCGCCGTCCGAAACCGGTGCCCCCGATGACGGCGATTCAGCTGAGTTGGCAGGCGGCCATGGCCGCGTGGTGGTCGCGACGCTGAGTCGCGAGACGGTGGCCGTCATCGACGTGCCGGCATCGGGTGTGATCACTCACCGGTTAGCCAGCGGCACGGCCCGCCTTCTCGTGTCCGACACGCCGTTCGCAGTGCTGCTGTGGCAGGCACGAGTGTCCGATGCAGGCCTGAGCGTGGCGCATCCGGTGGCCTGGTGAACGGCTGATGGAGCGCCTCGTCATTGCCGTAGTCCTGATCGTTGTCGCGATCGCGATCGCGTCGCTCGCCCAGCGCCGCCGCGGTGCATCGGCCACGGCAGTGCCGAGGTCGGAACTGCCCCCGGTCGTCGATCTCGCGGCGGTGGGCATCCCGGCCGGCCCGGCGCTGGTGGTCTTCACCGAAGAGACCTGCCGCACCTGTCAATCAGCCCTCGCAGTGGTGCGAGGCCCCGCTGGCGCAGGGTTGCCAGTCGCCGAAGTGCCGTTCGGCGTCGAGCAGGAGCTGTATCGCCAGCACGGCATCGACACTGTGCCGACAACGGTGGTAGCCGACGTCGACGGCCGCGTGGTCGATGGCTGGGTCGGCAGCGTTGACCTGTCCGGCCTGGCCGCGGCCCTGGCGCAGGCAGTACCCCGCGCCGATTAGCCAGCTACGAGCGCGGTGATCTGCTCGCCCGTGATGGTTTCGTGCTCGAGCAGGGCCGCGGCAATGCGGTCAAGGGCAGAGCGGTGCTCGACGAGCGCATTGCGTGCCCGGTCCTGCTGTGTCCGCAGGATCCGCTCGACTTCCTCGTCGATGACCCGGGCGGTCTCGTCTGAGTAGTCGCGTCCCGACACGAGATCCTCGCCGAGAAAGACCTGCGCGTGCGAGCCCCAGGCCATGGGCCCCACTCGGTCGCTCATGCCCCACTCGGAAACCATCTTGCGCGCCAGCTCGGTGCCCTGTATGAGGTCGTTCGCCGCCCCAGTCGAGGTCACGCCGAACACGGTTTCCTCTGCCATGCGGCCGCCGAACAGCACTGCCAGCCGATCCTCGATGTACTCCTGGCTGTAGGCGTGTCGTTCCTCGGGCAGCTGCATGGTGACACCCAGCGCCTGACCGGTGGGCAGGATGGTCACTTTGTGGACAGGGTCGGCGTGCGGGAACAGGGTGGCGATCAGCGCATGCCCGCCTTCGTGGTAGGCGGTGACCTCCCGCTCTCGCTCTGTCAGCGCCACCGACTCGCGACGCTGGCCCATCAGCACCCGGTCGCGCGCCGCTTCGAAGTCTGCCTGGGCGATCGATTCCGAGTCGCGCCGGACGGCGTGCAGGGCCGCCTCGTTGACCAAGTTCGCCAGGTCGGCGCCGCTCATGCCGGGCGTGCCCTTCGCCAGGGTGTCGAACTGCACGTCGGAGTTGGTTTTCTTGTCCTTCGAGTGCACCTCCAGGATGGCGAGGCGCTCGGAGAATTCCGGCAGTGGCACCACCACTTGGCGGTCGAACCGGCCGGGCCGCAGCAGGGCGGGATCCAAGATGTCGGGCCGGTTGGTGGCCGCCATCATCACGATGCCGCCGCTCTCCTCGAATCCGTCCATCTCGGCCAGCATCTGGTTGAGCGTCTGCTCCCGCTCGTCGTGGCCGCCGCCGAGACCCGCGCCTCGCTTGCGGCCGATCGAGTCGATCTCGTCGATGAAGATGATCGCCCGCCCCAGCTTGCGAGCGCTCTGGAAGAGGTCTCGCACGCGGCTGGCTCCGACGCCCACGAACATCTCCATGAAGTCCGAACCGGTCACCGACAGGAAAGGCACACCGGCCTCTCCTGCCACCGCCCTGGCGATGAGCGTCTTGCCGGTGCCAGGCGGGCCCACCAGCAGCACCCCTTTGGGGACCTTGGCACCGATCGCCGTGAAGCGTTCGGGCGTTCGCAGGAAGTCGACGACTTCGGTGATCTCCTGCTTGACGCCGTCGTAGCCCGCAATGTCCTCGAACTTCGTCGAGGGGCGCTCGGTGGTGTAGGTCTTGGCCTTGCTCCGGCCGATCGACATGATCCCCGACATCTGGCCTTGCGCCCGCCGCTGCATCCACCAGAACAGCAGGAAAATCAAGCCGAACGGCAGCAAGAACGGCAGCAGGCTGACGAGCAGGTTGGGCCGATCCGTGTGGAACTCGATCGACACCTCGCGCTCTCGCAGGGTTCGCAGATCGGTCTCGGGAAGCTCCACAGGTCCCTCGGAGGAGAACCTGGTGCCGTCGGTGTACTCGCCGGTGATGGCGCCGGTGCCGTTGGTGACCGTGACGCTGCTCACGGTTCCCGAGGACACCTCGGCGATGAACGCGCTGTAGTCGATGGGCTCGCCGCCGTCATTGCGCAGCAGCCCGGGCAGGAACATCACCGACAGCAGCACCATGGCGAGCAGCCAGATCGACCAGCGGGGCCAGCGCTCGCCGCGCCGGCGGGCTCCGGAGTCGGCCGGAGACGGCGCGCTGTGCCTGGGCCCGTCTTTCGGGGTGTCGTCGGCCGGCGCGTCGGAAGGCTCGCTGGCACGCGGCTTTCGCGCGCGGGAGTGCCGCTCGCCCGAGGGCACCTCAGATGCCATGGGTTCATGCTAAGAGGCTGAGCCGCTATGCGGCGATGCCGTGGCCCGAGCGGCCCGTGAGCGCAGCGAACAAGAGCGAGGAATACAGGGCTTGGCAGTCGCCGGACCCCTGTTGGCCGGGCCGCGTCGTCGCCTCTCCGCCCGGCCTCTAGCCTGCGCGGGTGGCCGCACTGACCACGCGCCCCCCGGCTACGGGGTCGGTGTTGCGAGCGTGGGTTGAAGCTGCGGTGGTCGTGGCGAGCTGCGTCGCGGTGGTGGCGTGGCTCGATCCAGGCCGGATCCTCTCGGTGGCGACGCCCACCGGCGGGGACATGGGCGCCCATGTGTGGGGACCGGCCTTCTTGCGCCATGAGCTGTTGCCGGCGGGCTCGCTGCGCGGCTGGACGATGGAGTGGTACGCCGGCATGCCCGCCATGCACTTCTACATGGTGCTGCCGTACCTGATGATCGTGGCGGCGAACGTGGTGCTGCCCTACGGCGTGGCGTTCAAGCTGGTGGCGATCAGCGGCATCGTGTCGATGCCGGCCGCTGCCTGGCTCATGGGTCGGCTGGCGGGATGGGCGCAACCGCTGCGGATGCTGCTGCCCGCAGCGCTGCTGCTGTTCGTCTTCGATGTCAACTTCACGATTTACGGCGGGAATGCAGCCTCGACGCTGGCGGGGGAGTTCGCGTTCTCGATCGCGCTGTCAGCGACGCTCGTGTACTTGGGCATGCTCTGGCGCTCGCTGGAGCGGGGGACCGGGCGCGCCCGGGCGAGCTCGGTGTTGGCGTTCGTGGCCCTGTGCCATCCCATCCCGCTGGCGTTCGCGGTCACCGCCAGCATCCTGATGGTTGCGGTGCGCGGCCTCCACGCACTGCCTGGCCGCATCGGCCGGATCCCGGTGCTGGGTGCGTCCATTGCGGCGATCATGCTGTGGGCCGCCATCTGGAACCTTGCCGAGTCTCCGCTGGCTCGTCTGGCGGTGCCTGCGGGCGCTGTTGCGGTGCTCGTGGCCATGGAGTGGCGCCGGTCGTGGCACGCGCTGGTCATCGGCATCATCGGCGGAGCGCTGTCTGCGTTCTGGACGGTGCCGTTCGTCGCCCGGCGGGCGTACCTCAACGACATGGGCTGGGAACGGCTCACCTCGGTCCGAGAGAATTTGTTCTTCACCGACAAGATCAGCGGCGACGGGGCGCACCACAGCATCACCTGGCTGCTCGTGCTTGCGGGTGTCGGGGCCGTCATCGGTCTCGCACGCTGGTACCGCCCGGCGCTGACGTGGACGGTCATCGCCTTCACGATGGCCATGGGGTTTGTCCACTGGCCCCAGCACCGGCTATGGAACGCACGCATCTTGCCGTTCTGGTACCTGGCGGTGTACGTGCTGGCGGCGATGGGCCTGTGGCTCATCATCGACACGCTGACTCGTCGCCGCGCTCCTGCTGCGGTTACTCCAGATGCGTACGCCTCGGATGCAGACGCTCCGGCCGCAGACGCTCCGGCCGCCGGTCTCCCGGCCGCTGCGGCGCAGGGGCCGGTGGCATCCGGACATGGCGTGTTGCCGTGGGTCCGGACAGTCGTGCCAGTCGTCGCCTTGGCGGCGGCAGCAGGCCTGCTGTCATTGCAATTCGGCAACTGGCCCGCTGCGAGGCACCACGCCGACGGCGCACATCGCTTGGGGCCTTTCACGGTGTCCGCAGAGGATCGCAACTTCGTGCACGGCTGGGCCGACTGGAACTTCCGCGGCTACGAGGGCCGCCCGGCGTATCCCGAGTACCACGAATTCGTCACAGCGATGAGCGATATCGGCAAGACACCTGCATACGGCTGCGGGCGCCTGTTGTGGGAGTACGACCGGGACATCGTGGGTGCGTACGGCACGCCGATGGCCCCGATGCTGCTGCCGCACTGGACTGACGGCTGCATCGCCTCCATGGAGGGTCTCTACTTCGAGTCGTCGCCCACCGTGCCGTTCCACTTCCTCATGCAGTCGGAGCTGTCGGCGTCGCCCTCGCGTCCGATGCGCGGCCTTCCCTACAACGCCTTGAATCTCGATTTGGGCGTTCCCCACCTGCAGATGTCGGGCGTGCGCTACTACGCAGCGTTCAGCACCGAAGCGACCGCAGCAGCCCAGAATTCTGCTGACCTGCTGCACATTGCCACGGCGGGGCCGTGGTCGATTTACCTCGTCGCCGACAGCGACCTGGTGTCGCCGCTGCCGTTCGAGCCAGCCGTGGCCGACGATGTGTCCCAAGCCGGACGAGCGTGGACCGATCCGGCTGCAATCTGGTGGAACGACCCGGCGGCGTGGGCTGTGCCGATTGCTGCTGATGGGCCCGAGCACTGGTCCAGGGTGTCGCTGCTGGCGCCCCCCAATCCAGACGGGGCGCCGCCTGCGTCGTTGACGCGATTCAGCGCGGCACCGAGGCGCGCCTTGCCGCCGGTCCAGATCAGCAACCCCGAGGTGGAGCGGGACCGGCTGTCGTTCTCGGTGGATCGGCCCGGCATTCCGGTGCTGGTGAAGGTGTCGTACTTCCCGAACTGGTCGGTGCACGGTGCTGAGGGTCCGTACCGGGTGACACCCAACTGGATGGTCGTGATCCCCACCGACGAGCGAGTCGAGCTGAGCTACGGCGCCACTGCGGTGGAGTATCTCGCTTGGCTGACAACGCTGCTCGGCGCGGCAGCGCTCGCGCTGGTCGCCGTACGGCCCCCGGTGCGCTTCTTCCGTCGCTCAGAGGCTGAGTCCCCGCCCCGCGCGGGCCGTCTGCAACCTCCCACCGGCATTGAGCCGGCGGTCTCGGTAGTGCTGCCGGCGTACCAAGCAGCGCACCTCGTCGGCGCAGCCGTCACAGAGGTCAGCGCAGCTCTCGGCGGCCACGTAGCTCTGGATGGCCCACTCGAGATCGTGGTGGTCGATGACGGTTCGACCGACGGCACAGCAGAAGCGGCCCGGCGAGCAGGCGCTGATGTGGTGGTGTCGCTGGAGGCCAACCGGGGCAAGGGTGCTGCGGTGCGCGCCGGGATGCTGGCAGCGAGCGGCCGTCTGCGTCTGTTCACCGATGTCGATCTCGCCTATCCGCCCGGGCAGCTCGCTTCGCTCATCGATGCGCTGCGTGACGGGGCCGATGTCGCGCTGGGCAACCGGCGCCACGCCGAAGCACGCACGATCAGCCCGGCGCGGCCTGCCAGGGTGTTCGCGAGCCGGATGTTCAACGCCTTCACGCGCCTCGTGCTCCTGCGTCGCTACCGAGACACGCAGTGCGGCTTCAAGGGCTTCACCGCCGGGGCTGCAGAGGAAATCTTCGGCCGCGCAGTCATTGACGGGTTCGCCTTCGACGTCGAGGTGCTCTACCTCGTCGAGCACCTCGAGCTGACGACCGCCGAAGTGCCCGTCACCGTGGATCACTCAG
This sequence comes from Candidatus Poriferisodalis multihospitum, assembly GCF_028283155.1. Taxonomy (NCBI): domain Bacteria; kingdom Bacillati; phylum Actinomycetota; class Acidimicrobiia; order Acidimicrobiales; family Candidatus Poriferisodalaceae; genus Candidatus Poriferisodalis; species Candidatus Poriferisodalis multihospitum. The sequence goes on from NZ_JAPYOK010000100.1 coordinate 40,882, forward strand.
CCGATACCACCGTCCGGCTGGTGGCCCAGTTGCCCAGAGTCGTGGCCGACATCGGCCGCATCCGTCACCGCGCCGCCGCGGGCGCCTACGACGCCCCTCGAGTGCCGCCATCCGGCATGCCTGCCGGCCCGGCCCCTCAGGCTTGAGCGTCCTGAACTGCAGGTGCGGGATCGCTGACCGGGCTCTTGGGGTGCGGCCTGCGCTCATTGCTCGCTACGACGGCCATGAGCGGGGCCGGCCGTGCCTGACCCGGCGTGCGTCGGGTCGGCGGCGCATGGTGCCGTGACCGCGATCGCGGAATGGTCACGCCGCTGGGACGCGTCTGGGAGAACAGGCCAGCTTCGTCGAGCAGCACCCGGTCCTCGTATTCGTCGAACCACAGCGCTTCGGGATTCCGCCCGACGATGGTGACCTTGCCCCGGTCCGGCGCGTGGGCCGGATTTCGCAGCACCTTGAAGATCACCACGCCGTTCTCGGCACCCGGCAAACCGGCAATCGGCTCGTCGGTCACCGCTGAGACCTCTGTCTTGCCCTTGTAGTGCACGATGGTGAGTCGGGCGTGCGACTCCACTCCCGACAGCCCGCGCTGCGAATCGTTGAGGAGCTGCCACGCGGTCTCGATGGGCACATTAAATGCCTTGTAGGCAATGATGTTCCGTCCGCAGAAGAAGTAGTGGTTCTCGACGCCGACGCCCTTGAGCGTGCGCTGGAGAATCCGCAGTGCATCGGCATCGTCGTTGACCCCAGCGATGATGGGAGTCTGGTTCTCGACGCTGATCCAGCCGCGTTCAACCAGCGAATCGATTGCCTGCCTTGTGTTCGGACGCCACTGAAGGAATCCCTTCTGATCGGCGATATACCGCCCGTCGGCATCTTTCAACAGGAACTCGTCGGGATGGTTGAAGTGGATCATGAACCGCATCGCGACATCGGGATACACCTCATGGAAGCGGTCGATCATCGCGAAGAAGGCGTCATCGAAGCGATCCGGGTAGAACGCCAGCTCCTTGGTGCCCACCCGGATGGCCTCGGCGCCCGCTTCGGCCAATGCCGTGAACCATGCCGCCAGCTTGGAATTCGGCAGCACCATGGGGTCGCCGCCCGACAGGAGAATCTCACGCAGCTTCGGCCTGCCGGTTTCCGGATGAGTACCGCCGTTCGCTGCAACAGCGGCATTGTGTGTCTGGATGTACTCGGTGATCTCGCCAACTTGGGCGAGGCCCTTTTTCTTGACTGTGCCGTCCGAACGCTCAATCTCTTTGCGCCCAATCAATTCCTCGCGATAACAGAATCGGCAATGGGCCGAGCACGTCGAGATCACATACAGCAGCGCCATCTCATACTTATGCAGCAGTCCTTCGATAGGGCTGTAGTCAAGTTGATTCGCTGGGTCTGGATCACCCTCAAGATCCACTGTTTCATCAGGTGAGGCCTTGACCAGCTTTTGTAGTGCTGGGCTCGACTTAGCCATTTCAAAATAATGCCGTGTCAGTTTGACGGGCATTCTTACTTCTACGTCACGATCAGTGCCACGCAGTTGGCTTAAATCGCTGAGCTCTTTCTCACTATAGAATGTGCGGAAATCCTCAGGCGCGGAGCCACTCATGAAGGGTTCGAGACCATTGACAATTTGACGGTCGTACCTGGGGTTCTCGACCTCGTCAAGCACCAATTGTTCCCGTTCTGTTGGCTGGTATTTACTCTTCGTCATCGCCTCTCTCGCTTGCTTCAGGCAGGGTCGCATCCCACTCTCTGCTCCCACCCTAGGGAAACGACCGTGCAGATTGCAAGGGGCTTGTCCGCGAGGGCCGCGCACTGCTGCGCGGTCTTTTAGGCTTTGCGAGCGTATGACGGCCCGAATCGACCCTGTAACTGCTGGCGTTTTGGCAAACATTGTCAAGGCATATGACATACGTGGTATTTGCCCTGAGGAGCTCAGCCCGTCAGTGGCGCGAGGCATCGGTTACGCCTTTGCGACGTGGTCGACAGCGCCGCAGATTGTCATGGCACGCGACATGCGGCCGAGCGGTGTTTCGCTGGCTGAGGCGTTCGCCGATGGCGCTCAAGCGGCCGGGGCCGACGTCATCGACATCGGGCTGGCTTCCACGGATCTGCTCTACTTCGCCTCCGGCCACCTGGGCATGCCGGGCGCAATGCTGACGGCGTCGCACAATCCGGCGTCCTACAACGGCATCAAGCTGTGCGGCCCGGGCGCTGCGCCGGTGGGTGCGGACAGCGGACTCGACGAGATTGCTGAGCGGGCGGCACAGGGCGACTCGTCGCCGCCAGGCGGCGGCCGGCGCAGCCGCCGCGATCTGCTTGACACGTTCGCCGCTCACGTCCGCTCGTTCGTCGATGCCTCGGGGCTCGGGCCGCTGCGCGTGGTGGCCGACACTGCGAATGGCATGGGGGGTCTGGTGGTGCCGGCCGTCTTCGACTCGCTGCCGTTCGAGTGGGAGCTGATGTACGGCGAGCTCGACGGCACGTTTCCCAACCATCCGGCCGACCCGATCCAACCGGAGAACCTGGTTGATCTGAGCGAGCGCGTGCGCAGCACCGGAGCCGACGTCGGCCTCGCATTCGACGGCGATGCCGACCGGGTGTTTCTCGTGGACGAGCGGGGCAGAGCGGTCAGCGGGTCGTTGCTCACTGCGCTGGTGGCCCAGGCCATGCTGCGTCGCAGCGGGCCGGGTCCGATCCTGCACAACCTGATCTGCTCACGCGCCGTGCCCGAGGCGATAGCCGAAGCGGGCGGCCAGCCGGTGCGCACCCGGGTAGGTCACAGTTTCATCAAGGCAGAGATGGCACGCACCGGGGCCTCCTTCGGCGGCGAGCACAGCGGTCACTACTACTTCGCTGACAACTACCGGGCCGATTCCGGCCTCATAGCGGCGCTCATCGCACTCGAGCAGCTGAGTGCCGCGCAGATGCCGCTCTCGGAGCTGCTGGCTCCGCTCGACCGGTACTCATCTTCGGGCGAGATCAACACCCGTGTCGCCGACGTCGACGGGGTGCTGCGGCGGGTCGGTGCGTACTTCGCGACGTTCTCCCAGGACTGGCTTGATGGGCTGACGATTGATGGTGGCGACTGGTGGTTCAACCTGCGGCCGTCCAATACCGAGCCCCTGCTGCGGCTGAATCTCGAGGCACCTGACGCTGGGGCGGTAGCGGAGCGCGTGAGTGAGATCACGACGTTGCTGGCATGATCGCCGCATGGAATCGCAGACGCGGCCTCACGACGACGTCGCGCCGCGCTCGGGAGGCACGCGTGGGTCTTGATCCGGTCTTGGCGGACGTGCTGGCGTGCCCCCAGGACAAGGGACCGCTCTACTTCGTGCCCGACGACGAGCTGCTGTACAACCCGCGCCTGCGCAAGACATACGCCGTCGACGGTGGCATTCCGGTGCTGCTGATCGACGAGGCAACCGATGCCGACCCAGCCTCCGCGGCGGCGCTCGATGCCCGCATTGCGAGCGGCGAACTCACCCCGACATTCGAGCCATGACATCGTCGCACGATGACGCCCCGGCGACACCTGCCGCTGCGGCTGGCCCCGACTCCCTCGACTTGGCGCGAGCGGTCGCGAACCTGCCTGAGCAGTTGGAGGCAGCGCTGGCCTCGTCTGAGGCCACCCAGGGAGCGGTCGACGGCGGCCGCATCGCCAATGTCGCGGTCATGGGCATGGGTGGTTCCGGCGTCGCCGGTGACATCGTCTCGGCGCTTGCAGCCCCCCTGATGCCGGTGCCGGTCACCGTCGCCAAGGGCTACGAGTGCCCGGCGTTCGTTGGCCCGACCACGCTTGCCATCGCCGTCTCGTTCAGCGGCAACACCGAAGAGACGCTCGAGGCGGCCACGACTGCGCACGATGCGGGCGCTTCGGTGATAGCCGTCACATCAGGCGGGCGCTTGGCCGAGCTGGCTGGCGAGTGGGCTGCACCGCTCTACGAGGTGGACAGCACGATCCCGATGCCGCGGGCCGCGGTGGGCGCGATCTCTGTCGCCCCGCTCGTTGCACTTGAGCGAGCCGGTTTGCTCTCCGGCATTGCCGGATGGGTGGACGCAGCGGCAGCCCAGCTGCGGAGACGGCGCGGTTCCGCCGACGGTGCCAGCGCCGCGGCAGACTCGCTCGAGGGCATCGTGAGCGCGGTGGGCAACGGCGAGATGACTCCCGTCTTCTACGGCGGAGGTGCACTCGGTGCGGTGGCTGCGGGTCGTGCCAAGGCTCAGATCAACGAGAACGCCAAGATCCCCGCCTTCGCCAGCTTCATGCCTGAGCTGTGCCACAACGAATTGGCCGGATGGGACCAAGCCGGTCGCTTGGCCGACGGCTCGCCGCTCGCGGTGATCGCGCTGCGCCACGGTTTCGAGCATCCGCAGCTCGGTCGTCGCTACGACTTCACGAGCGGTGTGCTCGACGGCGCCCGCATCGTCGTGCCGCATGCCGAACTGCACGCCGCGGGCGACGGCCCCATGGCGCAGCTGTTCGACCTCATCTACCAGGTCGACGTCCTGAGTCTGCGTGTCGCCGCTGCGGCCCGGCGCGACCCCGGCCCGATCCCCCTGCTCGAAGAACTGAAGGCATTCCTTGCCTGAGACGGCAGGCTGTCGCTCCAAGAACGAGGTGATCCCATGAGCCAGGCGTCGAGCCTGATCGATGATTTCGAGGTAGCCGATCTGAGTCTGGCGGCTGCAGGACGGCTCCAGATCGAGCTGGCCGAGACCGAGATGCCCGGGCTCATGGCGCTGCGAGCGCAGCACATGGACTCCCAGCCGCTGGCAGGAGCGCGCATCACCGGCTCGCTGCACATGACCGTGCAGACCGCGGTGCTGATCGAGACGCTGGCCGATCTCGGCGCGCAGGTGCGCTGGGCGTCCTGCAACATCTTCTCCACCCAGGATGAGGCCGCGGCTGCGGTTGTGGTGGGGCGCGATGGAACAGTGGACTGCCCGCAAGGCGTGCCTGTGTTCGCATGGAAGGGCGAGACGCTTGCCGAATACTGGCGCTGCAACTTCCGCGCACTCCGCTGGCCCGAAGGACCCGGCCCGACGCTGATCGTCGACGACGGCGGAGACGCCACGCTGATGGTTCATCTCGGGGCTCGCTACGAGTCTCAGGGCGGCGTGCCGAGCCAGTCTGTCGACGGCCCGGATGCGGCATCGCCCGACGAGGTAGCGGTGCACGAACTGCTCGACGAGATCCAGCGCACCGAGCCCGGCCTCTGGACCGAGATCTCGGCCGGTCTGCGAGGTGTCTCCGAGGAAACCACGACAGGCGTGAACCGCCTCTACGAGATGGCAGCCCGCGGGGAGCTGACCTTCCCCGCCTACAGCGTCAACGACTCGGTCACGAAGTCCAAGTTCGACAATCTCTACGGCTGCCGGCACTCGCTGATCGATGGCATCAACCGGGCCACCGACGTGATGCTGGGCGGCAAGGTGGCCTTCGTGGCGGGTTACGGCGATGTCGGAAAGGGGTGCGCGCAGGCGCTGCGCGGCCAGGGCTGCCGGGTCATCGTCTCCGAGATCGACCCCATCAATGCGCTGCAGGCTGCCATGGAGGGCTTCGAGGTGGATCGGCTCGAGAACGTGCTCGACATCGCCGACATCTACGTGACCGCGACGGGCAACCGCGACATCATCTCAGCGGAGCACATGACGGCCATGAAGCACCAGGCGGTCGTGGCCAACATCGGGCATTTCGACAACGAGATCGACATGGCGGGGCTGGCTGCGATGTCCGACGTTCAGCGCCGTTCGATCAAGCCGCAGGTGGACGAGTTCGTGTTCCCGAGCGGGAACTCAGTGATTGTGCTGGCCGAAGGTCGCTTGGTGAACCTGGGCTGCGCGACCGGGCATCCGAGCTTCGTGATGTCGATGAGCTTCACGAACCAGGTGCTCGCTCAGCTTGAGCTGCACGCTCATGCAGAGGAGCTGGAGGCAGACGTTCACGTGTTGCCGAAGCGGCTGGATGAGGAAGTGGCTCGGCTGCATCTTGATCGGCTGGGCGCGAAGCTCACGCAGTTGACGCCTGGGCAGGCTTCGTATCTCGGTCTCGACGTGGACGGTCCCTACAAAGCTGACCGCTACCGCTACTGATAGTGCCGGCGCGCCCTCGCCGCTCGGTCGCCTCCGCGTTCACCTGACTGCGTCGAAACCTCTTTGGTGGCCGAATTCGGCACGCCTACGGTCCGGGCCGTGCTGTTCGAAGTGCGCTGCCCGGGCTGCAGCGCATTGGGGTGGTGTCCGTGTGCCGAGTGCATTGGGGCGCTTGCGGATCCCGAGCCGACGTCGGTTCCTGGCACAGACTCGGTTGCGCTGTTGTTCTCTCACGATGAGGTCGGGCGCGAGTTCATTCATGCGCTGAAGTACCGGGGCGAGCGGGCCATTGCCCGTTGGCTGGGCGATTCACTGGCGCTTGCTCATATGGATGCCCGAGGTGAGGCAGCACCCATTGACGCAGTGACTTGGGCGCCGACCACGGCAGCGCACCGGCGGGCTCGGGGTTTCGACCAGGCCGAGACGCTGGCTAGGGCCACCGCCAAGGCCCTGCGCGCGCGTCCGTTGCGATTGCTCCGGCGGATCGGCGGGACAGCGCAATCGGGCGCGGGCCGGGAAGCACGGTTGGCCGGTCCTCGCTTCGAGGGCCGCGCCGGTGCGGCGGGACGGTGCGTGCTGCTCGTGGACGACGTGGTGACCACTGGGGCCACGCTGCGGGCAGCTACAGCTGCGCTGGCGGATGCCGGTGCGGCGGCAGTTCATGTGGCAGCGTGTGCCCGACGGGGTCGCGACCGCTTCTCGGCGGCTGCCTAACATGGCACTCCCTTCAGTCGGAGCAAAGCAGCAGCCGCTGTGCAGATGCTCAGAAAGCCGAGGCAATGCAGATCACCATCACGGGCCGCAAAGTTCAGGTTCCCGACGATGTGCGGGCTGCGGTGGAGCGGAAGATCGGGGCACTGGATCGATTCGTCAGCGGGTTGGATCGTGCTGAGGTGGTCTTCCGCGAGGAGAAGAATCCCCGCATCGCCGAGCGAGAACAGGTGGAGGTGACGCTGCTCGGCCACGGCCACCATGTGCGTGCCTCCGTCGCCGGCGTCGATCAGCACCAGGCGGTCGATCTGGCGGTCGGCAAGCTGGGCAAGCAGCTCCGCAAGCTCAAGACCCGCGTCGTGCGCCGGCATCGTCCCAATCTGCACCGCGACGAGGCGCATCATCCGCTCGCACGTCTCGAGAACGACCTCGTCAACGGCGCTCCGGCCCCCGAGACCACCGAGGGGCCTGACGATCCCGAATGGGTACCGCGCATCGTGCGGCGCAAGAGCTTCGACCTCGAGCTGATGGATCCCGCCGAGGCCGTGACCCGCATGCAGCTGCTGGATCACGATTTCTTCCTCTTCGTGAATGCAGACACCAGCAAACCCAGCGTGGTGTACCTGCGCTCCGACGGTGACGCGGGCCTCATCGAGATCGACGCCTGAGAGTTGACCTTGGGCGGCTAATCCTCGGCTCTGGTGTCGGGGGGCAGCGGTAGCCTGCGCTTGTGGCTCTGTTTCAGCGCGTGCTCCGTGCCGGGGAAGGCAAGAAGCTGCGCCTGCTGACTGAGTTGGTGCCCGAGATCAACGCCGTCGAGCCAGAAATCGAGCGCCTCTCCGACGACGGGCTGCGAGCTCGCACGAGCGAATTCCGCGCCGAGATCGATCGAGGCGCTGACCTCAACGACGTCCTCGTCGACGCTTTCGCGGTGACGCGCGAGGCGGCACGCCGAGTCATCGGCCAGCGCCACTACGACGTGCAGCTCATCGGTGGCGCGGCGCTGCACTTCGGCTGGGTGGCCGAGATGCGCACCGGCGAGGGAAAGACACTCGTCTCGACGCTGCCGGTGTACCTCAATGCGCTCAGCGGCAAGGGCGTTCACGTAGTCACCGTCAACGACTATCTGGCCGCTCGCGACGCCGAGTGGATGGGACGCATCCACCGGTTTCTGGGGCTCGACGTGGGGCTCGTGGTGCCCGGCCCCTACGACGCGGCCCACAAGCGCCGCCAGTACGAAGCCGACATCACCTACGGCACCAACAACGAGTTCGGCTTCGACTACCTGCGAGACAACATGGCGCCGGCCCGGGGCGCTCAGGTCCAGCGCGGCCACAACTACTGCATCGTGGACGAGGTCGACTCGATCCTGATCGACGAGGCCCGCACGCCGCTCATCATCAGCGGCCGGGTCGCGGACGCCGCCAAGCTCTATCAGCAATTCGCACGCATCGCCGCCACCATGACCCGCGACGTCGACTATGAGGTGGAAGAAGACAAGCGCAACGTGGCCGTGCTCGAACCGGGCATCTCCAAAGTCGAGCGAGCGCTCAACATCGACAACCTGTACGACCAGGTCTCGGCCAATCTCGTCCACCAGATGAACGCAGCGCTGCGGGCCAAGGAGCTGTACCGGCGCGACAAGGACTACGTGGTCTCGCACGGCGAGGTGAAGATCGTCGACGAGTTCACCGGTCGCATCCTGGAAGGACGGCGCTGGAGCGAGGGCCTCCACCAGGCGGTCGAAGCCAAGGAGGGGGTGGCGATCAAGGAAGAGAACCAGACGCTCGCCACCATCACGCTGCAGAACTACTTCCGCCTCTACGACAAGCTCGCCGGCATGACCGGCACGGCCACCACCGAGGCCGCCGAATTCAACGGCACCTACGGACTTGACGTAGTGCCGGTGCCGACCCACCTGCCGGTGGCGCGCGACGACCAGAGCGATCTCATCTACAAGACCGAGGCCGCCAAGCTCGAGGCGGTCGTCGACGACATCTCCGAGCGGATCCGTTCTGGGCAGCCCACGCTGGTCGGCACCGTCAGCGTGGAGAACTCCGAGAAGCTGTCTGCAGCGCTCGAACGCCGGGGAATCGATCACAATGTGCTCAACGCCAAGGAGCACACGCGAGAGGCCGAGATCATCGCCCAGGCAGGCCGGCTGGGATCGGTAACCGTTGCCACGAACATGGCTGGCCGCGGCGTCGACATCCTGCTGGGCGGCAACCCCGAGGGTTTGGCACGGCGCGACATGCTGCGCGAGAAGCTCGACCCGGATGATGCGGACAACACAGCGGACCTGGTGGCCCGGGCCGAGCGCTACGAGCCCGATTGCCGTGCCGAAGGCGACGAAGTGCGCAAGCTGGGCGGCCTGTACGTGCTGGGTACCGAGCGGCACGAGTCGCGGCGCATCGACAACCAGCTGCGTGGCCGTGCGGGCCGTCAGGGCGACCCAGGCGAGAGCCGCTTCTACCTCTCGCTGGAAGACGACCTGATGCGCCTGTTCGCCACCGGTGCGGTGAATTGGGTGATGGACCGCACGCTGCCCGATGACGTGCCGCTCGAGGCGAAGATGGTCACCAAGGCCATCGAACGGGCGCAGAACACCGTCGAGCAGAAGAACGCCGAGGTTCGCAAGAACGTCCTCAAGTACGACGAGGTGATGAACGAGCAGCGCAAGGTGATCTACGCGCGGCGCGAGCAGATCCTCGGCGGCGACGATCTGCGCACCGAATCCTTGGGGTACCTCCACGATGCCGCCGAAGCTGCGGTGCTGGATCATTGCGCCAGCGAGGTCCCGACCGAGTGGGACCTCGACGGGCTGCTGGCCACGATCGGCACCTATTGGCCCACCGAGCTCGCCGCGGCGGCGCTGTCGGGCGACGGCGAGCGGGACTGGGGTGTCGATGACGCCGTGGAGCTGGTGTGCGCGGACGGCGAGCAGCACTACGAGGCCCGGGAGGCCGAGATCGGGTCCGAGGCAATGCGCGAAGTGGAGCGTCAGGTGATGTTGCGCCTCATCGACCAGCGCTGGCGCGAGCATCTCGCCGACATGGACCATCTGCGCGAGGGCATCCACCTGCGCGGCATCGGCCAGAAGGATCCCGTGGCGGAGTGGCAGCGTGAGGGCTTCGACATGTTCGGTGCCATGCTCGAGCGCGTCTACCGCGACTTCGTGACCTATGTAATGCACGTGCAGGTCACCTCGGCGCCGCTTGAGGGCGAGACATCCACCGAAGGTGCGGCACCGCCGGCTGGACCGTCACAGTCGAGGGCGGCGGACGGCGCAGCCCGGACGACCGACGTGCAGTATTCGGCGCCAGACCTCACACCGGCCAACGTTGGAGCCGGCAACGGCGCATCGGCTGCCGGCCCCGCGCCCTCGGCGCCGCGGGGTCCCAGCGGACCGTCGCAGTCGCGCCGGATCGCCGCCGCGTCAACCGGCACCGTGGTCAAGTCGGCCCAGGAGAAGCTGGGCCGCAACGATCCCTGCCATTGCGGATCGGGCCGCAAGTTCAAGCACTGCTGCGGTCGCTGAGGTGAGCCGATCCCTGGGTGACCTTGCCGACGCGTTGACCGACTTGGATCGACGTGTCAATGAGGCTTGTCAGTACCTCGGCATCGACGAGGCGCGTGCGGTGGCGAACGGGCTGGAAACCGAGGCATCGGAGCCGTCGCTGTGGGACGAGCCCGAGCGGGCCCGGGCGGTCACCACACGTTTGTCGCGTGTGCGCGACGACATCGAGCGCTGGGAGCGGGCACGAGCTGAGGTCGACGATGCGACGGCACTGGTGGAGCTGGCCACCGAAGAAGACGACGCAGAGTTGCTGCCAGAGATCGACGAGGCAGTCACTGCTGCCGAGAGCCGGCTCGCGGACATCGAGCTGATGGCGCTGTTCGGCGGCGAGCACGACGAGAACGACGCCGTGTGCGAGATCAACTCGGGGGCCGGAGGCACCGACGCCTGCGACTGGGCAGAGATGCTGCTGCGCATGTACCAGCGATGGGCCGAGCGCAACGACTTCTCCGTGGAGCTGACCGAGGCGACCGACGGCGGGGAGGCCGGGCTCAGCTCTGCGACGTTCCTCGTCAAGGGACGGCACGCGTTCGGGTTCCTTGCAGCGGAACGGGGAGTGCACCGGTTGGTGCGCATCTCGCCGTTCGACTCGCAATCGCGCCGGCACACAGCGTTCGCGTCGCTGTCGGTGGTGCCGTTCTTCGACGAGGTGTCAGAAGAGGTGCCCATCGACGAGAGCGATCTGCGCATCGACACCTACCGTTCGTCGGGCGCGGGCGGCCAGCACGTGAACGTCACTGACTCTGCCGTGCGCATCACACACCTGCCCACCGGGATCGTCGTGGCTTGCCAGAACGAGCGGAGCCAGCACCAGAACAAGGACCGGGCGATGCAGATGCTGGCGGCCAAGCTGGCCGACCTGCAGCGGCAGGAGCGGGAGGCCGAAGTCGCGGCCCTCGCGGGCGAGCAGCGCGACGTGGCGTGGGGCAGCCAGATCCGCTCGTACGTGCTGCACCCGTACCAGCAGGTCAAGGATCTGCGGACCGGCATGGAGATCGGCAACGTCGACGCCGTGCTCGACGGCGACCTCAGCGGCCTCATGGAGGCCTACCTGCGCTGGCAGCGTTCCCAGCAGGGAGCCAGCAGCCAAGACTGAGTGCGACGGGTGACCGGGCTGCGGCGGGCCGCTGGCGTACCTTTGGATTCAGCTTGTTCTCATCTGAACCTGCTGACATCTCGCACGTGGTGCTCGCACACGAGCGACTTCGGCAGGCAACACCCGGCTCCACAACCGCAGGGCGCGCATGATCCGCTTCGACAACGTCACGAAGATCTACAAGGGAGAGACGCGGGCGGTCAACGGGGTGACGCTCAACATCGAGAAGGGCGAGTTTGTCTTCCTCGTGGGACCGTCGGGCTCGGGCAAGTCCACGATGCTGCGCCTCATGACCTGCGAGGAGAAGGTCACCGCCGGCGACATCCACGTGGCCGGCAAGGACTTGTCCAAGCTGAACAGCTGGCGCGTGCCGTACCTGCGACGAAACATCGGCTCGGTCTTCCAAGACTTCAAGCTGCTGCCGAACAAGACCGTCTATCAGAACGTGGCCTTCGCGCTCGAGGTCATCGGCCGCCCCGAGAACGTCATCCGTACGCAGGTGCCCGCCATCTTGGAGCTGGTGGGCCTGGAGGACAAGCACCGGCGATTTCCCGACGAGCTGTCGGGTGGCGAGCAGCAGCGTGTGAGCATCGCCCGGGCATTCGTGAACCGGCCCCTGATCCTGCTGGCTGACGAGCCCACCGGAAACCTCGACCCCGACACCTCAGAGGAGCTCACGTCGCTGCTGGACCGGATCAATCGCACGGGCACCACCGTGGTCATGGCCACGCACGACCGGACGATCGTGGACAGCATGCGGCGCCGAGTGATCGCGCTGCGTCACGGCGAGCTCGTGCGTGATGAGCAGCGCGGCGCGTACGGCAGCGAGACCGATTCGCCAGAGGCGCTCGGGGTCCATCCTGTCGATGGGGCGAGTCCGTGAGTCGGATCCGCTACTTCGCGCGGGAGACCTGGACCAACATCCGGCGCAATCTCACGCTCACGTTTGCTGCGATTCTCACTGTCGCCGTCGGCGTGATGCTGGTGGGAATGGGGCTCATGGCGGGTTACGCCAGCGGGAACGCGCTCGATCGCTGGGAGGGCGGCGTCCAGTTCGAGGTATTTCTGAATCCCCAGATCGACCCCAGCCAGCTCGATGCGCTCGGCATCGAGCTGCAGACCCACCCCGAGATCGACCGCATCGAGTTCTTCAGCGCCGAGGAGGCCTACGCGCTGGTGTCCCAGCAGATGGCCGACCAGCCCGAGCTGCTTGCCCAGGTGTCGCCCGAGGCGCTGCCCGCGTCGTACCGCGTGGTGCCCCGATCGGTCGAGGCAGAGCTGATCGAATCGCTGGCCGCCCAGTTCCGCCAGCGGCCCGGCGTGATGTCGGTCCAGACAGGCCGAGAAGAGGTCGACGCCATTCGCACCTGGTTCACGTCGTTCCAGGGCATCGTGCTGCTGCTGTCGATCGTGCTGTCGGGCGCCAGCGTCATGCTCATCTTCAACTCGATCCGCGTGGCGATGTTCGCCCGCCGGCGCGAGATCGAGGTCATGAAGCTGGTCGGCGCCACGAACAGCTTCATCCGGTTCCCGTTCATGCTCGAAGGCATGCTGCACGGCCTCATCGGCGGCATCATCGGGGCGATTGCCGCGGGAGCACTGCGAGGTCACGTGGAGGGCCTGTTCTCGCGCTCGGACATCCTGGCGTTCTTCCGGTCATTCGTGGTCACGTCCGATCAGTTCACGACCGTGGTGATCGTCACGGTGATCGCCGGTGTGCTCGTGGGGATGATCGGCTCGGCGTTCGCAGCCAGCCGCTTCCTGGACGTGTAGCTGGGCCCGAACTCCACTGGCCGCTCGACGTTGGGAGCGGCTGGGCGTGTAGAAAAGCCGCCGACACCGCCGTCCGCCACCCGGACGGCCATTGCTTGAGGGGGCGTTGTGCCGCAGTTTGAGACGATCCTGTACGAGGTTGACGACCGCGTCGCCACCATCACGCTGAATCGCCCCGAGCGCCTGAACGCGTTCAACAGCCAGATGCTGCGTGATGTGATGGACGCCATCGATCTGGTCGATGCCGACGACGACGTCCGGGCGGTGATCTTCACCGGCGCCGGCCGTGGCTACTGCGCCGGGGCCGACCTGAGCGGGGGCGCTGACACCTTCGACTTCGACAGCCAATCAGATGAACGCAAGGCCGAGCGCGCCTCCGAGCGGGGCGAGGGCGGCGACCTGGCGTGGATGCGCGACGGCGGCGGGCTGCTCACGCTGCGCCTGTACGAGTGCAACAAGCCGCTGATCGCTGCGATCAACGGACCAGCGGTCGGCGTGGGCGTCACGATGACGCTGCCGATGGACATCCGCCTGGCGTCCAGCAAGGCCCGCATCGGGTTCGTGTTCGCCCGCCGCGGCGTGGTGCCCGAGGCCTGCTCGTCGTACTTCTTGCCGCGCGTGGTCGGCCTGTCGCGGGCACTGGAGTGGTGCTTCAGCGGCCGTGTCTTCGATGCCGACGAGGCGCTCGAAGGGGGACTGGTACGCAGCCTCCACGAGCCTGATGACCTGCTGCCGGCGGCCCGGGCGATTGCGGCCGAGATCGCCGAGAACACGTCGGCCATCTCGGTGACGGTGATCCGCCACATGCTGTGGCGCATGCTCGCAGCCGACCACCCGATGGAGGCCCACAAGATCGACTCCCGGGGGATCTTCCACCTTGGGCGGGGCGCCGACGCTCACGAGGGCGTTGCGTCGTTCCTCGAGAAGCGGCCGCCGGAATTCTCGCTGCGCCCCACCCAGGACCTGCCCGAGTACTTCCCCTGGTGGGATGAGCCCGAATTCAGCTAGCAGAGGCCGAGCCGGGGTCGTCGCCCCAGCCGGTGAGCGCGATGCCGGCGGCGCAGGCGGCGACCGCGAGTCCGAAGGCGGGACCGAAGCTGTCGAACCAGTCGGCCGTCGCACCGCCGAGCTGCGGTCCTGCGGCCAAGCCGAGGCCGAACAGGATCGTGGCCACTCCGTAGGCGGCGCCGAATTCATCGCCGGAGAGGCTGTCGCTGACCCGGGCTGCGATCGAGGCGATGACGCCGGTGAACGAGGTGCCGAATATGAACGCCGCCGTCCACGCCAGCGCCTGCCCGCCGGCTTCGAGCAGGGGGTAGGCGGTCATGAAGACGGTGGAGATCATCGACACGCAGAACCCGATGGTGACGGTGCGCCGCCTGCCGAGGCGATCCGCTGAGCGTCCGAAGATCGGCCCGCCGGCGATGCTGCCGACGCCGATCAATGAGAAGGCAATCGTGGCGTCCCGCGCGTCGAAGAGGTCGGCGTATCCCTCGAGATGGGCCACGATGAACGTGAGCACTGTCGTGACGACGAAGGCGTGCAGCGTGTAGGCGGTGATCAGCCGGCCGGCCTGGGGCACCTTGGCGAGCGCGGCGCGGGCACCTGCGAAGCCGGTGCGACCAGGCGTGCGTGACCATCTGCGTACGGCGACGGTGAGAGCGATCAATGCTGCGGCGCCGATGACGAGCTCGATCCGGTACACGTTGCGCGGATGGCTGAGGTCTGCCGCGACCAGCGCAGCCTCGCCGCTTGGGGTGCCGTCTGTACGGCTCAGGAACGCGTCGATGGTCGCCGCGGCCACCATGCCGCTGCCGACGCCGCCGGTCATCCAGCCGGCTGCAGCACCCCGGCGCTCGGGCCCCAGCAGCTCTGCGGCGAGCCCAGGGGTGCCCACCCACACACCAGCCGCGCAGAAGCCCGTCAATGCGAGCGCGAAGGCCGCGACGCCGACATTCGGGCTCCATGCCAGCAGGGCCAAGCCGGCCACGTTGCCGGCAAGGCCGATCCGCACGGCTCCGCTCAGGCCCGTGCGTCCCACCGTGAGCGCAACCACCAGCGAGCCCACCACGTACAGCAGCAGGTTCAGCGAGCTGAGAGCGCTGGCGACAGTGTTGGACAGGCTGAACCCGTCGCGCATGTCGGCGTAGAGCAGCGAATAGGTGAATCGGCCGAACGACTGCGACACCGCTGCCGACGCCGCCAGGATCAGCAGCGTGCCGATCCGGCGTGCGCGGCTGAACCCGTCGGCGTGGGCCACTGAGGTCATGAACAGCCCGGTTTCTGTCTCATGGCGCGACGAAGGCAATTCCCGGCGCGCACAGTTGTGGGCGGATCAGTCGTGCGGCCAGGTGACTGCTGGCAGCGGGGGACGCTGGCGGTAGATCGTCTCTGTCGTGATGACCCGTCGAGGCGAGCGTTCGGTGTCGGCGAACTTCGCCACATCGGCACGGATGACCTCGCGATCGTGGTCGTCTCCGAAGAAGCGTTCACGCATGTCGTCGAGCGAGGCGAACGCGACCAGGGCGAAGCCGTCATAGGACGGGCCGTTGAGGGTGGCCACAACGCTGAGCTGGGTGTAGTCCCACATGCCGGGGTGATGGCGCAGCGCCAGCGGAACGTGGGTGTCGCGCCAGTGGCTGTCGCCCTGCGCGTGGGTCAGCCGGGGGTGGTGGACCATGGGGAAGATGGCGGTGAGTCCCGGCGAGGCAGTACCCGGGTCGGACCCCAGCGGGCGTTCGCGGATGACGCGTGAGAACGCCAGGTAGGTGCCGACCGCCGCCGCTGGCGTCAGCAGGTCCGGATCATCGGTCATTGCCCGCACCAGCGTGCGGAAGGGGAACTCACGACGGTCGTCCGGGTCGGCGGCGTAGCACACGCCGTCGACGCTGGCCGCTGCGGTCGCTGCGGCATCCGGATCGTTTCCCGTGACGACGAGCTCGTGCATGCCAGCACGCTAGTGCTGGGCATCAAGCGCAGTGCGACCCTGATGACGCGCGGACGGTGGGCCGGCTCGCCCGGCAGGATGGGGGCGTGCTTGAGATGGACGAGGCCCGTTTTGCCGACCTGGTGGAGCAGGCGCTCGAAGACATTCCGGATGCGCTGCGCTCGCTGATGGACAACGTCGCCATCTTCGTGGAGGACCGAGGGGAAGATCCGGACCTGCTCGGCGTCTATGAGGGCATCCCGCTGACCGAGCGCCACGACTACGGCGGCTTGGCGATGCCCGACAGCATCGTTATCTACCGGCTGCCGATCCTGGAAATGTGCGAGACGGCCGACGATGTCGTCGAAGAAGTGCTGGTGACGGTTGTGCACGAGATTGCGCACCACTTCGGCATCGACGACGACCGGCTGCACGAACTCGGCTGGGACTGATCGAATCCTCAGGAGTCACAAGCGGCCGAGGCCGAGATCGAGGCGGCCGCGGGCAACGTTCGCGGCCAGCACCTCGGTGGGTCCCTCTGCCAAGCGCAGGGCGCGCACGCGCCGCAAGATGTCGGCCAGCGGGTGGCCGTCCACCAGCGCCGTTCCTCCGACGAGCTGCACGGCGTCGTCGCAGATCCGGCTGAGCGTCTCGGTGGCCAGCGACTTGGCTGCCATCACCTCGTTGACGGCGTTCTCGCCGGCATCGAGCAGGCGTGCGGTGCGGTAGAGCGCGCTGCGAGCCGCGTAGGCGGCAATCCGCATGTCTCCCAGCGTCGCCCGCTCCAGATCGGTGCCGACCCGTGCCGGTTCGTCTGTCGAGCCGCGCCGTGCCGCCCGTTCCACCAGCGTCTGCTCCACGAGGTCGATCGCGAATCGGCACTGGCCGATGCAATTGGCCGCAATCGCCATGCGCGTGGCGTTGATCTGGCTCATCGCTCGTCGCAGGCCACCCCCAGCCTCGCCGATGACATGTGTGTCGGGCACGCGCACGTCAGCGAACGTGAACGCAGCATGGTGGCTGCCGTCGAGGGTGCCGAATCGCTGCTTGAGCGTCACGCCCGCCCGGTTGGTCTCGATGAGCACCATCGCAGGGCCGACCCCTTCCACCTCCACCAGCGCGTTGATGAAGTCGGCGTCAGCGCCCCCCGTCACGTATGACTTCGCTCCGTTGACCACCAATTCGTCGCCGTCACGCCGTGCCCAAGTGTGGCGCGGGGCGTTGGCAGGCTCGGTGAACCCGAAACCGCTGCGCAGCTCCCCGGCGAGATACGGCAGCAAGAACTGGCTGCGCAACGGCTCGCCGATATCGGCGAGCACGCCCGGCGAGGGCCCGAAAACACCCGGCAGGTGAGTCACATTGCGGCTGCCGAGCGTGTCACGCACGACGACCAGCGCCAGCGCGCCGGCCTCAGTGCCGCCGACCGGCACCGGTTGGGTCATGCCGAACACCCCAGCCGACTTGGATGCCTCCCGCACCGCCACTCCGACGTCGCTCGCGTCGACCCGGGCCGACAGCGCCACCAGTTCGTCAGCCAGACGCTCGGCGGTGCGCAGCACCTCGGCGTGCTCGGTGTCCAAGAATTCAGGCATCTCGGGCGTGTGCCTCCGAGTTCAGCTCAGGTTGCGGTCGAAGAGATCGGCAAGCCGCTCGTAGTGCAGTTCGGCACCCTCGGGCGAGAAGCAGTAGCGCTCGGGGAAGACGAAGCCGTGCTCGGTGCCGGGATAGGTCTCGACGGTGTGCTGCACGTCGATGGTGGGCAAGTGGGCCTTCAGTGCCGCCGTTTCCTCTTCACTGACGTAGATGTCGTTCTCGGCGACGCCGAAGTAGAGCTCACCGGACACGTCTCCAAGCTTGAGATGCGGCGAGTCGCCTTCGTCGGTCACGATGCCCGCGCCGTACAGCGATGCGGCTGCGGCGAACCGATCCGGATATGCGCCGGCTGCGGCCATCACGAGCCGCCCGCCCATGCAGTAGCCGACGCCGCCGATCCGGCCGGCGTCGATGCCGTCTTGACGCTCGAGCCAGCCCAAGATGACGCCGGTGTCAGCGATGATGCGCGGGTTGGTGATGTTCCCGGCGAGTTCCATCATGAATTCACGCACGGGCAGGTAGTCGTCGTCGCCGAGCCGGTTGGCGTCGATGTCGACATGTCGCGCCAGTCGGTAGAACGAGTTCGGCAACACGACCACGTAGCCCATTGCCGCGATGCGCTCGGCAATGCCCACCAGCTCAGGTCGGATTCCCGACGCCGGCATGTACACGATCACAGCCTGCAGAGTCCCGTCCCGCTCGGGCGTGATCACATGGCAGTTCATGGTGCCGTCTGCCGTGGTCAAGTCAATCTCGGCAACCGTGGCGGCGTAGTTCTGATTCGGCATCTCACTCATCCTCGGGACTCGAGCTGCGTGACGGCGCGCTGCCGCCCGAGACGGTAGTTGCGGAAGGCGCGCCGCGGCCTAAACCGTGTGGCTGCGGACCCAGTCGACGATGAGGTCGGCGGCTTCGGCTCGAGCGCCGGCGGGTTCCGTCAGGTAGTGGTCGCCCGAGATGGAGTGCACCGGCACGTCCGGCGCACCGGGCCGGCCGCGCAGCGCGTTGACGATATTGGCGGTGTCGGACGAGAAGATGCCGGTATCGGCATCGGCGTCGATGACGATTGCCGGCAAATGGATGTGCTGCGCTTGGTCGGTGCTGCACTGCGAGTCGGCGAGGCTCCACATCGACAGCCAGGTCCGCAGGGAGCTCACCGTCCCGACGCCGAAGATCCCGTAGTTGGCCCGGCGCGGATCGCCGAGGTAGCAGCCGGGCACGACGCGCCGGCTGGGGTCGATCGAGCCGTCCAGCATGCGCAGGTCTGCCCACAGTCGCGGCACCACGAACAGGCGCTCGCGGTGCCCTGCTGCCGCGAGCCGGTCCAGCTCGCTCCTGCACCAGGCGGTGATGCGTTCATTGCGGGCCCGCTGGGCACGCCGGTACACCGTGATGAATTCAGCGTCGAACGGCGGCTGCCGCTCCGCGCCGAACGGGTCGAGGGTGGGGTCGACGCTGAGCGGATCGTTCTCGTCGGTGACCGACGGGTCCATCCAGTTGGTCAGCACCTCAGCGCGGCCGGTGTGCGCCACGATCGAGACGTACAGGTCGCCTCCCGCTAGATCCTCGATCGCCGGGTGCAACCCTCGCCGGCTGTACTCCGGAACCAGATTGGGCGCCGTGGCCTGTGCCTGGTAGGTGGCCATGAGCGAGCCGCCGCCGCTGTTGCCCAGCAGCACCACGCATTCGACGCCTCGGCTCCGCAGCCAGCGGACGCCTGCGTCGATGTCGGCCAGCGCCAGATCGGCCAGGAAGTAGGGCTCGGCCCCTCTGAAGCGGGTGTTCCAGCCGAGAAAGCCCAGGCCCCGCTCGGCGATGTAGCTGGCCAGGTAGTGCTCGCTGAAATCGATGTTGTAGTGGGTCGCTATGAGCGCGGTACGGGGCTCGTGCCCATCGGGCCGGTGGTACACGCCTTGGCAGGGATGCCCGCCCACGCCCGATCGGGGGGCGCTGGCACTCGGCAGCGCGACGAACTCGCGGGTGATGCCCATCTGTCAGCCGGCCCGGAGCTCAGGCCGATGCGTCGGCGGGGATGGGGGAGCGCATCACTTCCAGCGCCTCGGCGGGATCGGGCTCGATGCCGGTGGTGTCCCGGCAGAGCTCCACCATGATCCCATTCGGGTCGACGAAGTAGAGCGAGTGGCACCAGCCATGGTCCACTTCCATCAGCGGCTCGATGTCGGCGGCAGCCATGCGCTCGCGGGCAGCCTCTTGCTGCTCTGGCGTCGCCCGAACGGCGACGTGATTGACCCACACCGGCAGCCCCACCGTTGCGCTGAGATCGGTGCTGTAGTCGGCCTGTTCACCCATGTTCTGGATGTAGAAGAAGGCAATGCACTCGCCATCGCCGATGTCGTAGAAAACGTGCTTGATGTGGCCTGTCGGCCCGCCGTCGGGGTGCGGGCGCTCGGCGTGCTCGGCGTGCACCAGCGGGAAACCCATCAAGTCCTCGTAGAAGCGGTGTGTCGCCTCGAGGTCCCGTGTTGCGTAGGCGACGTGGTGAAGTCCCATGGCTCCCCCTGCTGCAGAATTCACCGCAAGGCTCTCACATTCCAGCAGGCCGATTCGCCCGTGCGCCGGGCGAGGTGCGCTAGTTGAGCCCGAAGCTCGCCACATTCAGGTACTCGCCCCATGGAGCTGCTTCGACCAAGCTGATCTCGGTGACCTCGAACGTCTCACTGAGGCATGGCCAGTCGACTGATGGCCGCCTCTTGCGGAAGCGGGCGATGGTGAGGTGCCCCACGAAGGGGTGATCCGGCGGCGGGTCGCCGATGTAGCGCGTGCAGTCGATGACCGACGCGGCGAGCTCGTCGGCGCCCGCGGCGGGAAGCATGAGCACGCCCCGACCCAGTTGCTCCGGCGCCGGTCCGAGCGTTACCGATGTCTCGCCGAATGACTGTGCGCCGAGGGTGCTGAGCGCTTCGCCGGTGTCGCATTCGCCGAGGAACCGGATCGTGATGTGCAAGCGGTGTGGCTTGGTCCAGCTGACACCTGGCTCGGATGGTCTCGGCAGATCAGCCAGTTCGTCGACGACGGAGGCGGGCGGCCAGACGGCGACGAACAGGCTTGGCACGGCGCGAACCTAGCGGTGTGTCTCGGCCGTGCTGGAGACACTGGGTCCCAGGCTCGATGCCGCTCCGGAGCCGGCGCGGAGGCGGGTTACGCTCGCAGGGGTGAAGCGGCTTGCGCGGCGAGTGACTTCTGTTGCCGTCTGCTGTTTCGTGGGCGCGGGTCTCTTGTCCGGCTGCAGCAGCGACAGCGACGAGACACCTGAGACCGTGGCTGCGAGCACGGTCGCACCTGCGGTGGGGACGACCGAGTCATCTGCGGGCCCGACAGCGGAGCCTGTGTCTGCTGAGCCTGCAGATTCTGGAGGCACCGCAGAAGATGCCGGCACCGCCGACGGGGCCGGCACTGATACCGCTGATCAGGCCGCTGCCTCGCAGCCCGACGACGCTGGCGACGACCAAGCCCAGGCCGACGGCGACGAGAGTGACGCTGCGGACCAAGCGGAACCGGCTGGCAGCGATGCCGGCGAGACTGCGGAACAGCCCGCTGACGACGGAGCTGTCGCTGCAGGCGACGAGCAGGCCACTCAGGATGCTGCCGACGGAACATCAGACGGTCAGGGCGACGGCGGGACCACCGGGGGTGACGACGGCGCGGCCTCCGGCGCGGAGTCTGGCGCGGAGAAAGATCTCGGGGGTACCGACGCGGCAGGGGCGGACGATGCAGGGAGCACCGAGAGCACCGGCGATCCCGACGGGGTAGAGCGAGACCCAGGGGGCGAAGGTGCCGACGAGGTTGTCACCGATCCCGAGCCCACCGAGGATCGACCCAAGGTGCTGGCCCTGGCCGTCGCACAACTCGACGGCACGACGCTGGACATCGGTGCATTTGCTGGTCGCGACGTTCTGGTCTGGTTCTGGGCGCCTTGGTGACCGAACTGCCAGCGAGAGGCGCCTGCGGTCGCAGCGCTGAAGACGCAACACGGAGGCAACTTGGCCCTCGTCAGCGTCGGGGGACATGACACCTCATCGGCCATCGCACGCTTCGTGAGCTCCTACGGACTCGGCCACATGCCGAACTTGCCCGATACCGAGGATCAGCTCGCCAGAGCGCTCGGCGTCAGCTATCACCCTCGCTGGCTGCTGATCCGCGCCGACGGCACTGAGCAGGCAGGCGGCGGAGCGATCCCCGATGCAGTCGTGACCGACGCGCTCACCCCCGGCTGATCGGGGAACGGCTAGCCGCCGCGGGCGTCGGCGAGAAGATCGCGCAGCAGCTCGGGCGGGTCGTCGGCCACCACGAGTGCTTCGCCGATCAGGGCGGCGTCGTAGCCGGCTTCGGTGATCGCTCGCATGGACGTGCCGCCGGGCACGCCGATGCCTGAAGCCGCAATCAGCAGTATCCGATCATCGATGTTCTCGAAACAGCGGCTGACCCGCACTGCCTTGTCGTAGTCGACAGTGAATTTGGTCGACTCGGGGTTGTCGCGCTGGTTGATGGCGATCATGTAGGCGCCGAGATCGACCGCCGTGTCCAGCTCGGCCTCGTCTCGGACCTCGGTGAGAACGTCCACGCCGAGCGACAGCGCCAGTTGCTGTATGGGCGGCAAAGCGGCCGGGTCGATGTCGGCGAGGATGACGAGCATTGCGTCGGCACCCATGGCGTGGCTGTCGCGCACGTCATCGAGCGTGCGCAGGAAGTCCTTGCGCAGCACCGGCAGACCCGTCACCGTCTTGGCGGCCTGCAAGTCCTCGGGGGAGCCGCCGAATCGCTCGCTCTCGGTCAGCACGGACAGGCACGCAGCCCCGCCCGCCTTGTACTCCGATGCCAGATCGGCTGCGTCGGCGTCGGCGTTCAGTGCCCCGCGAGACGGCGAGCGTCGCTTGATCTCGGCTATGACCGACAGTCCAGCTTCCCGCAGCGCCGCCGCAAACCGATGCCCAACGGCGACCGAGTTCGGCTCGGCCCTGTCAACATCGGCCTTGTCAACGTCGGCTTCGTCAGCAGCCATGGCATCGATCTCACTCCCCGGCACGAATCGGCCGGCCGGGTCGGCCAGTGACTCTACGGCTCTCGTGCGGCGATCGAGCCCGATCCGCGCTGAGACTGGTGCTCGGGCACGGCGGCGCCGAACAACCTGAGACCGGTGCGACATAAATGGCTTTGAGGAGCAATAGATATTGAAATAGGTTGAAACATCATGGAAGATGAGCTCTTGGACGATGACGGCGGAGAGGTGCAGCGCCGTCAGCTCCGTGCCGCCGGGGTGCTGGTTGCATCCAATGCTCGACTGCGGCCCACCACCACGATGCTTGCCGATGATGAGGCCGGCGACACGGTTGCCGTCGCCACCTTGCTGCTCGACGTCACCCGCCCAGACTGCATCGATCGGGTCGTGAGCTGGTTGCGCGACACCGCAATTCTCCTAGAAACCCTCCGCGAACTCGAGCGCTGAAGACGCGTGAGCGTCTGGGCCAGTGACGCGGCATCTGGGTCTGGGTGATCAGGCTGATGACTCGGGAGCAGCGGTTCGAAGTTTGGTGTGTTCGGTGAGGCTTCTGTGTTGGGTTGTGGGGCCTGGAGTTGCGAAGAGCAACTGCCCGGGCTCGTTGACTACGAGGCGGTGCCACACGTCGTGGGGCACGATGCACAATTGGCCCGCTTCGAGCGTCAAGGTCTCCGTCTCATCGTCGAAGTCAAGGACAATCTCGATCGAGCCCGATAAGCCCACCAATACCTCATCGCCGCCTGGGTGCATCTCCCAGTGGCTGTCTTTGTCCATGCCGACGACGCCGAAGAGGCGCCCGTCGAGATCGTGTTCAGCGAGCGACTGCCAGAAGTCGGGCGCGGTGGCGTCAAGTCGTTCGGCCACGCCCCGGGGTGTCAGATGCAGAAACGTCTGCTGGGGATCCAAGGACGAGTGTTGAGCCATGGTGGTGGTCCTCTCCGAGACGCCCGATCTGCCAACGAGTGTGGCGCGACGGGGCCGGACGTGTGGCGCGGCTGGCACGAGCACGCGGCGCAGTAGCGTCGCATCGGTGCTGAGGGATCTCCGGGAGCTGCCGAAGGCCGTGTGGCCGCGGGCCGTGGTGTACGGCGCGATTGCGGCAGTGCTCATCGGCATCCCCTCGGACCTGATCGACACGCCCATCTTCGGTCGGCCGATCGACGCGCGGTGGCTCGACTGGGTGATCCTGGCAATCACGTCCGCACTGATCGGGCTGATCTTCGCCATCCGGCCGCCGTCCGCAGCATCGAGCACCGAAGACGCCGTCGAGCGCCAGGGCACTACCACGCTGTGGGGCGGCCTGGTCTCGTTCCTCGCCGTCGGCTGCCCGGTGTGCAACCAAGCGGTCGTGGCGCTCGTGGGCATCTCGGGCGCGCTGTCGTGGTGGGCCCCAGTGCAACCGGTAGTGGGGCTGGCCGCCGTGGCCCTGCTGGTGTGGACGCTGCGCAAGCGGCTGCGCACCTATCGAACCGTGGCTTGCCCGCTGCCCGCCTGAATAGCTGCGCGCCTACCGGGCCGTGGCTTGCCCGCTGCCCGCCTGAATAGCTGCGCGCCTACCGGGCCGTGGCCTGCACGCTGCCGACCCAAGAAGCTGTCCGCTTGACTCAGGTCCCGCCCGAGGGGTCCGGCGGCGCCAGTTCGCTTGCGATGCGGTGGCGGGTGATCCACAGTCGCAGGAGTATGAGCGCTCCGAGCAGGAACGCCGTGCTGCCGTACACCATGATCGGGATCGCCTCCACCAGCACGCCGTAGTAGCCCCACAAGATGCCCTCGCCGGCAGTGAGCACCCACGTCAGCGGAGCCACGCCGACTGGCGCATACGACCGCCACGCAGCCCACACCGACGGTCCGAGGTACAGGCCATTCGACAATCCGAGCACCGTGCCCAGGACGGTCCAGCCGGCCACAAGCTGCAAGCCAACCGATGCCACCCCCACGACGATGCCGGCGATGACGGCGATACGCACATCGGCGCCATTGCGCCAGAGCAGGAACAGCACGAGACCGAAGCTGATGATCGCGGCCAGAATGGCCGGGATCGTGACCCAGAACTCCTCGGCGATCACGTACGCGATCCAGCCGATGTTGATCACCATGCCGATCGCCGCCCACGCGGGGGAGGCGCCCTCGGTTCGCTTCAGGCGCAGCAGCCGCACCACCTGGGGCACGACCTGCACGAACGTCACTGCGGTGGCGACGACGGCGACCAGATTGGCGAACTGCTCCTGGCTCACGAGATTCCCGTGCCGTGAAGGTCTGCGCTGAACGGCCGTAACACGCAGCGCCGGGTGTTGCCCACGCTTGCCATCGCAAGAGTGTCGCACCCTGCGTCGACCCCCGATCACGAAATGCGCGTGCGCCCGACGCTGTTTCCATGTTGCATGGACACTC
This sequence comes from Candidatus Poriferisodalis multihospitum, assembly GCF_028283155.1. Taxonomy (NCBI): domain Bacteria; kingdom Bacillati; phylum Actinomycetota; class Acidimicrobiia; order Acidimicrobiales; family Candidatus Poriferisodalaceae; genus Candidatus Poriferisodalis; species Candidatus Poriferisodalis multihospitum. Next base: position 66,062 of record NZ_JAPYOK010000100.1, read on the forward strand.
GTGACCGACTTCGGCCGTGAGGCTCCGACCCATCAGCGCCGGCTGATGGGAGCGGCCGCCGTGATCCTGATGGCGCTGGTTGCTGCCGTTGCCCAGTCATTCGGGCGGTTCACCTACGGGGTGCTGCTGCCGGCAGTCCGCGATGACCTTGGCCTGTCGAACACGGTCGCGAGTTCGCTTGCCACCGTGAACATGGCGGCATATCTGGTGGGCAGCCTGATCGTCGCCGCCGCGTCCAGTCGGTTCCGCTTGCTGTCGGTGATGCGGATCGGCCTAGTACTAGCGATCATCGGCCAAGCGCTCGCGACCATCTCCCCGGGGCCGGCAGTGCTGGGTGTCGGACTGTTCGCGCAGGGCCTCGGCGGCGCGCTGACGTGGATACCCGCTCCGGTTGTTACCGCAGACGCGATTGCACCGGAGCGACGCGGGCTCGCCGTCGGGTTTCTCGGGGCGGGCATGGGACTCGGTGTCGTTTTCGCGGGCCAGCTGGCCAGCATCGTTCGCTCGACCATGGGAGACGCGTCGTGGCGGAATGTGTATTTCGTGCAGCTCATCATCGGCGCTGTCGTCGCCGCGGTTGTGCTGCTCTTCATCGGGCACCGCCAAGAACGGCTGGCGTCGGGGACCGGCATCGGCGGGTTCAGCGCGCTGCGACGGGTGCCTGGATGGGTGCCGATGGTCAGCGGATTCGTCATCTTCGGACTGCTGTACCTGCTCGTCATTTCGTTCCTCACCGCACGGCTGGAAGACGACAGCGGTTGGACGAGCTCTCAAGCATCGCTGGCATTCACGCTGGTCGGCGCCGCGATGATCTTCGGCGGGCCGCTGTTCATCGCGCTCTCCGACCGCATTGGGACACGGTGGACGCTGGCGATGTCGTTCGCTGGTTGGGCCATCACCACCACGCTCATCCTGCCGGGCTGGTTCGTGCCGACAATCTTCTTGTCGGTGGCCGTCGGGATGCTCTTCGCCGCCATGCCGACGGTGCTGACCGTCTATGTCGTCAGCAACACCGCCGCCGACGACTACGGGCCTGCCTTCGCGGCCACCACCTTCTGCTTCGGCGTGGCCCAGATGATCTCGCCGCAGCTCGGCGGGTTCATTGCCGACGCGGCCGGGTCATTCACGCCCGTCTTCCTGCTGTCGGCGGCGCTTGCCGTGGTCGGCATGTTTGCGTCGCTTGGACTGCCACGCCGCGTGCGGCCAAGCTTTGCGGCCGTGCCGGCTCCCGTGCTGGCTGTGGCACCGGAGCCCGACTGGCGCCTCGTCAACATGACCTTCGAGGTCATCGCAGCCGACGCAGCGGCCGAAGCGATGGTCCAAGGATCGCAGTCAGGCACATCCCGCGCCTGACCTAAGCTCGGGTGTGGCGCCGCGGTGGCGTGTTCGCGATTCACGGCGTCGCAACCTCACGTTCGAGGACACGCTTCGCTGTGACGAATTTGCGGATCTTCAAGGTTTCGCTGCTGATCGCAGCTGTGACGCTCTTCGTAGCTGCGTGCGGTGATTCCGACGACAGCGAAGCGCCAGCGGCTCCCGCGGAACCTGCGCCGACAGAGGCTGCCATGCCCGATGAGGCCTCGCTGACGCCGGGCGAGGGCGTGTCGGTCACCCTGGGCCGGGCGAACTGGAACAGCGGTTACTTCCAAGCCGAGATATTTCGCCAGTTGCTCGGAGAACTCGGATACCACGTGTCCGATCCCGCCGAGCTGGAGCTCGGTCCCAACCTTGCCTATGTCGCGATGGCGGAAGGCCAGATGGATTTCTGGACGAACAGCTGGTACCCGCTGCACCTGTCGTGGCTCGCTGGCGAGCTGCCCGACAGTTCGCTCGTCGGCGATCATCTGACTGTTGTCGGCGAGCAGATGATCGCTGGCGGCATCCAGGGCTTCTTGATCACCAAGTCATTCGCGGACGAGTTCGGCGTGTACACGATGGACGAGCTCAACCGCAATGCCGACGCGCTCGCAGCGTTCGACGCGACTGATCCGGTGCCCGGCAACGGCATTGCGGACATTTTCGGGTGTACCGAATCGTGGACCTGCGACAACATCATCGAGTCGCAGATCGCGTTCTCGGGCTGGGACAACATTTCGCAGACGATCGCCGGTTACGACGCAATGTTCGCCCAGGCGGTGGACGCAGCGGATGAGGGTGTTCCGATGGTGATCTACATGTGGACTCCATCGGCGTACATCACCCTGCTTCGGCCCGGCGACAACGTGTACTGGCTGGGCGTCGAGCAGATTCTGGACGACTCGAATCCGACCGGCTTCGAGGGCGGCGAGGCACACGATCAGCGGGGTGCCGACGGGACCGGTGGCTATGCCGTCATCGGGTCAGACCTCTGCCCCGCCGCCGCGGACCACGCTGAGGGCCTGTGCCCGATCGGCTGGGTGGCGGCAGACATTCTCGTCACTGCAAACACTGAGTTCCTCGAGGCCAACCCAGCAGCCGAGGCACTCTTCGAGGCTGTGACGCTGTCGGTGATCGAAGTGTCATTGGCCAACGTGGCACAAGACGAGGGAACCGCAGCTGCCGACTTGGCAACGGCGTGGATTGCAGACAACCGCACCACGGTCGACGCCTGGCTCGACGCCGCTCGGGCCGCTTCGTAGGCCAGCCCTTCGAGGCGTCGTCACACTGGCGCGTCTTCAATCGGGTCCCGGAGGCGCCACGAACTAGCGTCCTCATTGATGTCTGGTCCGAGCGGGCCTCGTGTGCCAACCGGCAATCCGGTCGTGCCGTTGACGCCGTCAGACATCGCTACGCAGGTGTCGCACCTGGCCATACGCAGGGCAGCGCTGAGCTTCGGATCGATGTCGGTGCTGGCCGCGATGGCGGGCGTGTTCGTGGCACTCGGCGCCATGCTGACCAACACCATTGCGGCGTCCTCGAACCTCGGCCTCGGCCCCACCCGGCTCCTGATGGGTATTGGACTGTCCACGGGGCTGTTCCTGGTGGTGATCACCGGCGCGGAGCTGTTCACCGGCAACAACCTCATGGTGATCGGGCTGCTGGACCACCAGATCACCGTCCGCCAGCTCATCCGGAACTGGATCTCGGTGTACTTGGGCAACTTCATCGGCGCCTTGGCCGTGGTGCTGGTGGTGTTCTCGTCGCGCTGGTGGGAGATCGCTGACTATTCGTTCGGTGCCGCGGCGCTCACGAACGCGCACGCCAAGATCGATCTCGGGCTCGGCACGGTGTTCGCCCGGGGGATTCTCGCGAACGTGTTCGTATGCCTGGCGCTGTGGCTGGCCACGGCGGGCCGCTCGCTCATCGACAAGCTGGTTGCTGTAGTGCTGCCGATCTCGGCGTTCGTGGCCGGCGGCTTCGAGCACAGCGTGGCCGACATGTACTTCGTGCCGTTCGGCATGCTGCTCTCGGGCCAGTCTGAGGTGGCCGCAGCTGCAGGGCTTTCGTCAGCCCAGCTCGACGGCCTGAACGGGGCGTGGTTCGCCGGCTTCCTGGCGATCGTGTCGCTGGGCAATGTGGTCGGCGGCGTCGCCGTGTCGCTGGCCAACTGGTTCGTGCATCTGCGGAGGATCCCGACCGTCGGCTGAGCATTCGCCGAACTCGGCCCGGCTGCGCTCATCTGTCCCCGGCTTCGGGTGCTTCGGCGGGCTCGAGCACGACGATGGGGAACTGCCGGTCTGTCCTCGCTTGGAACCGGAGGTAGTGGTCGTCTTTGGCGGTCACCTGCTCCCACAGCTCGACACGCTCGTCGCCCTCGGCGAGGCGGGCGGTCATCTGGCGCGTGCCGCTGCGGTTGCGAACCGTGACTGACGGGTTGTCGCGCATATTCAGGAACCATGCCGGGTGCTTCGAGTCGCCGCCGCGTGAGCCGATGACGACGAATGCGCCATTCCGCTCTGCGACTGCAGACAGCAGCGTGGTGCGGGGCTCGCCGCTGCGCCGGCCCGTCACGGTCACCTCGATGATCGGCGTGCCTTTGTGGATCCAGCCGATGCGGCCGCCGCTGCATCGGATCGCCGTGCGGTTGGCCCAGTTAGCCAGCTTGAAGGTGAAATCGGACCACACGCTCACTGCCACACAGCCATTCTCGCCGATCCGCAGCTCTGAACGAGGGGCGCGCCATACGCTGACCGATCGGTATCTTCCTGCTCGTCGTGCCAATCTTGACCGGATTCGCAGCAATGAACCAGAGTCGACAAAGAAACCGAACGTCATGACCCGTCCTACCGAGCACGGCGGCGGCGAGGCCGGCCCCCCGATCGCAGGAGACCCCTCGTCGTTTCCGACCGATGCTGAGCTGTCGCGCACGCTGGTGGCGGCCGCCAAGATCGCCAGCCTCTCGACGCTGACGGCCGAGGGATACCCCTACGGCAGCGTGGTGTCCTACGCCGCGGACGACGCCGGCAATCCCGTCGTGCTCATCTCGGAGATGGCCGAGCACACGGTGAACGCTCGGGGCGACGAGCGTGCGAGCATGCTGATCGTCGACAGCGCCGGCGACGGCGACCCGCTGGGCAGGGCCCGGCTGACGCTGGTGGGCCGTCTGGGGGTGCTCGACGACCCCGGCGAGCTACGCGACCGCTACCTCGAAGCTCACCCGTACGCGGCCTACTACGCGGACTTCACCGACTTCTCGTTCTGGCGCCTTCACGTGGAACAGTGTCGCTACGTGGGCGGATTCGGCCACATGAGCTGGGTGGCGGCCGACGGCTACCGCGGCTCGGGCGTGGACCCGCTGTGGCAGGCTGCCGCAGGCATCATCGAGCACATGAACGACGACCACGCCGACGCCAACCTGATGTATGCACAGGTGCAGGCTGGGCTCGTCGACGCGACCGAGGCGACCATGGTGGGGATCGATCGGTACGGGCTCACACTGCGTGCCGCCACCCCGGCCGGACCCCGGATGGCACGGGTCCCGTTTCCTGCTCCGCTTTCGGACTCTGACGCCGCTCAAGCGGCCGTGATCGATCTGCTCAAGGTGGCCCGCGCTCAGCAGCAGCAGTCCTGATCGATCACACAGCCGGCAGCTCGGGCTGCGACGTGGACTCGAACGACGCGCAAAGCCCCCCAGAAGTGCGCGCAGTACTGTTGGCCGCGTGACGTCACAGCCCGATACGGCCACTGTGGCCGAACTCAAAGAACTCCTGGCCGATCCGGCGTGCCGCATCGATCTCCACGACTTCGTCAGCGACGAGACGCTGCGAACCATCGATGCCCTACGCAGCGCCGACTGCGAGGGCTATGACGAGTGCCTGCGGGCCTACGAGCACGCGTCGGCTGATCTGATCGGGCTGCTCGTCACCGGCGCGTACTTCTCCAACTGCGCTGATCACGACAAGGCCTGGGCACACGCCGTGCGCCTGCTGGCAAACCGGATCCCGTACACGAGTTCTGACGGCGGGCCCGACATCAATCTGCAGCACCACGTGACGCTGCTGGCGATCTACGCCGTGGCCTTCGGCGGCGCTGCTGCAGATCGGATCGATCCGCTCGCGAGGATCATCGGGACCGTGCGGGCCGAGGAGGACGGCAGGGTCGGGCGAGTCACCTACCTGGTCAACTGCGACCGCCTGAAGAAGCCCGACGAAGCGCCGATCCAAGCCTCGCTGCGGCTGTGGATGACGCTGCGCTCGATGACCGACGAGTTCATCCCCAGGACCACCGAGGACACGCTGTTCGATGCCATGCTCGATGAGATCGAGTACTTGCTCGGTGTGACGCACGGCCGGGACACCGCAGAGGGCACCGGACCCGTCGGCTACGGGGCGATCCAAGTGCTGGCGACACGAGTGGCGCCTGATCGACTCGTACGGCGCAATCTGGACCTGCTGATCGCTCACGAGGCCTTCCAGAGCGCCGACGAGTTCTACATCTGCCGGGAGCGGTACAACAAGGCCTACGCCGCAGAAGCCCGCGTCTGAGCCGCTCGACGTCATGCCGATGATCCAAGGAGACGGAGTCGAGCTGTATGCGGAGGAAGCCGGCGCTGGGCATCCCATCGTGTGGCTGCACGAGTTCGCCGCCGACTGCCGCACGTGGGAGGGCCAGATCCGGCGGTTCAGCCGCAGCCATAGATGCATCGCGTACAACGCCCGGGGCTATCCGCCGTCGGAGGTGCCCCAGGACGACGCGGCGTACACCTTCGAGCGCGAGCGGGAGGACTTGCGGGCCGTTCTCGACAGCCTCGGCATCGAGCGTGCGCACATCGTGGGTCTCAGCATGGGTGCCTACACGGGCCTGATGTTCGCGCTGCGATATCGGGAGCGGGTCACGTCGCTGCTGTTCGCCAGCGGCGGGTCGGGCGCGTTCGGCGACACCCGTCAGGCGTTCCTGGCCGAGGTGCGCGCTGCGGCCGAGGCGATGATGAACGAGGGGATGGAGGTGGCCGCCGAGCGGCTCGCGGTGGGTGCCACCCGGGTCCAGCTCCAGAACAAGGACCCGAGGGGCTGGGAGGAATTCAAGCAGTACCTGTCGGAGCATTCGGCCGTCGGCTCGGGGCTGACCATGCGCAACTTCCAGGCGGGGCGCCCATCGCTGTACGACTTCGAGGCCGAGCTGCGCGAGCTGGACGTTCCGGTGCTGCTGGCCGTCGGCGACGAGGACGACCCGGTCATCGAGACGAATGTCTTTCTCAAGCGGGTGCTGCCGAGGGCCGGCCTGTGGATCGCACCGCGTACCGGCCACGGCATCAACCTGGAGGAACCTGCCGCGTTCAACCAGATGGCGGCGGAATTCTTCAGCGCAGTCGAAGCCGGTCAGTGGACCCGCCGTGACCCACGCGCCGATCCCGCCCACTCCTCCCTCGGCGTTGCCGGCCCCGGGAGCTGATCCGTCGAAGCTGGTGATTGGCCGATGAACGAGCAGAGCCGCTGGCGGCAAGCGGCAGAGTGGACGCTGCTGATAGTGACCGTCGCCGTGAGCTGCTGGCTGTTTGTGGGCGACGTAGTCGGGGCGTGGTGATGGGCCGCGCGATGGGCAGGATGCGGCAAAGGCCATCTGCACCAGCGACAGGAGGCGGCATCGGGAGGGGTCGAGCGCGCAGGGAGCGGGCCGGTGACTTCTGAACGAGAGAGCCCGCCAGCCAGGCCGCAGCGGCTGCGGCGGATGGAGCGTCGGACGCCGGTCTGGGAGGCCCCGGACGAGATCGTCGAGTTGATGGGCGACGTGTCGGGCAACGAGCTGAACGGTTGGGGCTCATCTGAGGTTCGGCAGCCGACGCTGGTCATGTGGGCTCATCCCGCCACAATCGCCCACGGCCCGGTCCAGGAGCGCATGACCGAGGAGTTCATGGCTCATCCTCAACTCCGCACGGTGCTGCGAACCGATGACCGCCACGAGCCTGCGCCGGTCGATCCGCACAGGATCGATCGCACGCCGGCGGAACGGCTAGCGGACATCACCGAGTTTGCGACGAGCGAGCAGGGCCACAGCGTCGAACTGGTGGCGGTCGTGGCCGCCCGACGCGAGTGGTTTTTCGAGGGCCGCGAGTCTGACCTTCCCTGGGCAATCCTGCTGGCCGTCGCGATGGACCACGGCGAGTTGGCGACCGCGCCCGAGTACACCTCGGCCATGGAGGTCCACCGTCAATACAACCGGGGAACCGCTGCGGCGAGGGCGCTGGCCGACTGGATCCGCAGCCGAGGATTCGAAGCGGTCGGCCATGGCGGCCCCGGCGCGGGACCCATGCAGATGGTCCCCGCAGCGATCGCCGCCGGGCTCGGGGAGCTCGGCAAGCACGGCTCGATCATCAACAGCGAACTCGGGTCTTCGTTCCGGCTGGCGCTGGTGCTGACAGATGCGCCGCTCGTTGCGACGCCTCCGGACACCTTCGGTGTCGACGAATTCTGCAGCGGCTGTCGTGTCTGCACCGATGCTTGCCCCCCCGACGCCATCGCCCCCGACAAGCGCCTTGTGCGAGGCACGGAGAAATGGGCGGTCGATTTCGACCGATGCCTGCCGTACTTTGCCGTCAGCTACGGGTGCGGCATCTGCATCGCTGTGTGCCCGTGGTCGACACCCGGTGCCGCCCCGCGGCTCGCCGACAACATGCGCCGCAAGCTCGCAAGAAACCGAGCGGACGAGTCTCCAACGCAGACCAACTGATTTCAGGGGCTCGTCGCATCGCCCCAACGGCCTCCCCGCGTCCTTCAGCGTTTCGGTGAGTCTTCTCCGAGCGCAGTCGCTCCCTCGGGTCTCGCTCGATTCCAGCTAGAAAACTCGGATGGGCAAGATCGTCATCACCGGATCAGCCGGCGGGATCGGCCAAGCGACCAGGGAGCGGCTTGTGCGCGACGGCCACGAGGTGATCGGGGTGGATCTCCGGGACGCCGAGGTCATCGCCGATCTGTCCACGGCCGAGGGCCGCGGCGCGATGATCGATGCGGTCGCCGCCGCCAGCGGCGGGCGGATCGACGGCCTCGTGGCGGGCGCAGGGATCTCCGGACCCGACCCGGCGGAGGTCGTGTCGATCAACTACTTCGGTGCAGTGGCCACCATCGCGGGGCTGAGACCGCTGCTCGCCAACGGCGCTGACCCTTCAGCAATCGCCGTCAGCTCCAACTCCAGCACCGCCATGCCCGATCTGCCCGAGGATCTGGTGGATGCCTGCTTGGGAGACGACGAAGCCGAAGCTCGTGCGCTGGCGGGTACTGAACCCATCGTGGCCTATGCCGCCAGCAAGCTCGCTTTGGCTCGATGGGTTCGCCGCACTGCGGTCGGCCCGGATTGGGCCGGTTCCCGAATCCGCCTGAACGCAGTGGCGCCGGGGCTCATCGACACGCCCATGACGGCAGACATGATCGAAGTCGTCCTGTCGCTCGGCGACATCTACCCCATCCCGCAGGAACGGGCGGGACGCCCCGAAGACGTGGCGAACCTGCTGGCGTTCCTGCTGTCGCCCGAAGCGGGCTTCTTCTGCGGATCGGTGGTGTTCATGGACGGCGGCAGCGACGCCGCCCTGAACGCCGACGCCTGGCCCGCCCGCATCGCGTCCTCGTCGCGCTGACCAGCCCGCGTGGAGGTGGCGGGAATCGAACCCGCGTCCTTCAACGTTTCGGTGAGTCTTCTCCGAGCGCAGTCGCTGGGGGATTGTCGGGCGATGGCGGGCAGCGACACCCTGCCAGTCGCCGTAGCCGTCTGTGCGTGTCCCCGCCGCCCCGTCGGCACGGGCGGCGGGCGAGCCCTGCAGATGATGGCACCGATGCCCGCAGGACGGGGGCTACCGGGCCGAACTCACAACCTGAGATCAGGCTGCGAGCACCAGATCGTCTTGATCGACGTTGGCGTTTGTATTTGTTTCCGGCTCTTTTTCGTGGATCCGGAGACCACGGCTCGCTTCTCTCACTTCAACCGTCAAAGTCGAAACCGATCACCCCCGAGGTGGTTGGCGGAACCCACCCTGTGTGGCCTCCGTCGGCTGGTTACCACCCTAGCGATGGGCTGTGACGGGCCGAACGCAGCGTCATGACGGTCTGATGGCGAGAATGCTGGGGTGAGCGATCTGCAGCCGCCGGCTGCGCTGTGGGGTGACGAGCGCTACGGCGGTGCGTGCGTCGTTCTCGCCGACGATGCGCCGTTGGGGACGGCTGGCGGCGGTGAAGCACCAGGTGGCGGCCTGCCGAGTCCATCGCTGCCAGAGGGGTTGGCGGCAGCGGCGTTGGCGGTGACGCATGAACGGCTGCGGCGGGGCCGGTGGGTGAGTCGGGTTCGGGTGACCGACGACCGCACGGCGCGAGAGGCGGTGGCGCATCTGCGTGCCGATGGTCACGCCGCCGTACTGGGGCCGACCGACGTGACGCACGCCGTGGGTTGGCAAAACCGCAACCGTGCGGTGCAGGTCGGCGAGAAGCTGGCCGTCTGCTTCCCGTGGGCAGACGCCGACGCTCCGATGGTGGTCGAGATCGACCCCGGCGAGGCGTTCGGAGCGGGAACCCACCCGTCCACCCGACTCTTGGCCAGCTGGATTGCTGAGCACATCTCCGGCGGCGAGCGAGTGCTTGACGTGGGGTGCGGCAGTGGGGTGCTGGCGCTGGTGGCGGCTCGGCTGGGCGCTGCCGAAGCGCTAGGCATCGACATCGAGCCGGCAGCAGTGTCGGCGGCCGAGGCCAATGCCCGCCGCAATGGCCTCGCCGCAGCGGCCAGCTGCGGCGGGGCACCTGTCGGCGAGGCCGAACTCGGCACATTCGATGTGGTCTTCGCCAACATCACCGCCGGTGTCCTGGTGCCGCTGGCCGGCGACATTGCCGAGCGAGTCGCTCCCGGTGGCCGGCTCGCCATCAGCGGCATATCCGCCGGGCAGACCTCGTCGGTCGCCGCCGCCTACCGCCGTCACGGCATCGAGCTGGCTGCTCCCGTTCGCCTCGACGACTGGGTTTCGCTGTCGGGGCGAAATGCTTCGAGCAATCTGAGCTGACGCGCTTACGAGCTGGTGGCGGGGTAGTTGGCCCAGGCGGTGACGCCTTGGTAGCCGCCGTCGACGGTGATGGTCTGACCGGTGACGTAGCGGGCTTCGTCGCTGGCGAGGAAGGCGACCACGTCGGCGATCTCTTCGGGAACGCCCCAGCGGCCCAAGGCGATGTGGCGCTCGAGGCCGTCGGCGAGACCGGGTATCTCGCGGCCTGCAGCCCACATCTCGGTGATGATCAGACCGGGCGCCACGGCGTTGACCCGGATGCCGAATCGGCCGTAAGTGGCTGCCTGCGCGCGGGTGAGCGAATCCAGAGCGGCCTTGGTCGCCCCGTAGGTGGGCAGTTCGCTCACACCGACTGAGCCGGCGATCGACGACATGTGGATCACCGAGCCGTGCCCGCGCTCGCCCATCTGGCGGGCCAGCGCCCGGGTGGTCTCCAGCGGCGCCAAGTAGTTGAGCTGCAGCACTGCCTGGTCGCCGCCGGGTTCGCGCAGCTCACCTCGGCCTGCGTTGTTGACCAAGATGTCGACCCCGCCGAGTGCGTCAACCGCGGCGGCGGCCAGATCGGCCCCGGCACCGGCCTCGGCGAGGTCGCTTTGGATCACCACTGGGTCGTGCGGCAGCTCGGACGCGATCCGATCCAGATCGTCGGTGGTCCTCGCCGCCAGTGCCACCCGCGCACCGTGCCGTGCCAGTGCCCGGGCGCAGTGCTCGCCGATGCCGCGGCTTGCTCCCGTCACCAACGCCGTCCGTCCGCTCAACCTCTCCGTCATTCCCCAGACCTTCCCTTCGCGAATCATCAGTTTGCGTCAAGAAACCTGTTCAGGCAGGCGTCGGGGAATGCGTAGCGTCTTGCACATGGCAGACGGTCGAGGCGGCGGGACGCTGCGGATCACGGGTGCTCACGTCCATTTCGATGGCTTCAGGGCGCTGGACGGGGTGGATCTCGCCGTCGGCGACGGCGAGATGGTGGTGCTGCTCGGACCGTCGGGCTGCGGCAAGACGACGCTGCTGCGGGCCGCCTCGGGGCTGCAGCCGCTCAACGCCGGCCAGATTGAGCTCGACGGGCGCGACCTGACCGGCCAACGCCCCGACCAGCGCGGCATCGGCTTGATGTTCCAGGACGAAGTGCTGTTCCCGCACTTCGATGTCGAGGGCAACGTGGCGTTCGGGCTGCGCATGGCCAGAGTGCCCTTCGCAGAACGGCGCCGGCGAGTGGTTGAAGTGCTTGAGCTGGTCGGGTTGTCGGGCTTCCAGAGCCGCGACGTGGCCACGCTGTCGGGCGGCGAGGCGCAGCGCGTCTCGCTGGCACGGGCGCTCGCCCCCGAACCCAGAGTGCTGCTGCTGGACGAGCCGTTCGGCTCGCTGGACCGGCTGCTGCGCGAGCGGCTCATCAACGAGCTGCGCCCCGTGCTCGACCAAGTCGGCGTCACCGCCGTTCACGTCACGCACGACCATCACGAGGCATTTGCGCTGGCCGACCGGATCGCGGTGATGGCGTCGGGCCGCATATTGCGGATCGGCACGCCCGAAGAGGTATGGACCGATCCTCGAACCGCCCAGGTGGCCCGATTCTTGGGTCACACCAACGTGTTCGATTCCGAGGTGCCGCCGGAGCTGGCCAGCGCAACCGGTCGCTCAGACAGCTTTGTGCTGCGCGCCGACCGCATCGAGGTGGTGGTTGATGACGGCGCCGGCGCGGACTTCACAGGCGCCGCGATGGCGCAGCTGCCGGCCACGGTGGCCCGGCGTCGCTTCCGCGGCGACCGTTACGAGCTGCGGCTGGAAGCGGACATCGGCGGGGTCGCCACCACGTTGGACGCCATCACTCCGCACGGCCCGGCCGTGGGCGCCGACGTGAAGCTGCTCATCGGCCCAAGCGCCGTGCTCGCCCTCGACGACTAGATGCCGAGGTCTTTGAGGTTGTAGTCCTTGATGGCCTCGCGGGCGTCGTCGTCCCAGACGAACTCGTGCTCGCGGCCGACGTTGGGCTCGTACACGAACGGTGTCTCGTCGCCGAAGCGCTTGTTGCGGGCATCGATCGCCCAGCCGATCACCCGCGAGCGCTCGGCGATGTAGGCCTCGTCGTACAGCGAGATCGGGTTGTGGACGCCGCCGCTGCGTACGCCCAGCACCGAGCGACGGCGGTGGAAGCCGAAATTGATGGTGACTCGCGGCCGGTCAGACGTGTTCGCGAACGAGCCGTGGATGGCCTGGCGGCTGGTGATCGCGACATCGCCGGGTCCGCAGATGAGCGGCACCGCGTCGGGGAGCCGGTCTGAGCCTGCCGCCTGGCACATCTCCTTGATGTCCAGCTTGCCCGTGCGGTGCGAGCCGGGCACCACCCACAGGCCGTTGGTGGCATCGCAGCCGTAGAGCTGGGCCATGAAGTTGAAGCCGTGCGTGCCCTCGTCGAGCTCGGGGTGGTCCCAGTGCGTCCAGCCGTCCTGATGCCATGCCACCGAGCCGCCGAGGCCCGGATGCTTGATCCACACCACCTCGTTGAACGGAGTGAAGTCGGGACCGTTCAGCGCTTGTGCGACGCCCAGCAGGCCGGGGTGCGCGTACACCCGCAAGCAGGCCTCGGAGTACTGCAGCGATCCACTGATGACCTGCACCACCCACTCCGGCGCGCCATCGGGGGCTGCGGGCTCGAACATCTTGAACGGATGGCGCCCGTGGGCGACATCGGTGCCGCCATAGGGATCCGACAGCGGGCGGACGAACGAGATGGCCTTGCCCGTGCGGCCGGCGTCGAGCGCTGGGCGGCCGTGCCGGTCGATTTCGGAATCGGGGCCCGTGGGGCAGCGGTCGAGCAGATCGATGACGTCAGCCTCGATGTCGGCCAGCTCCTCAGCGCCGAGCACGCCCGTGAAGACGTAGAAGCCGCAGCGCGAGTAGGCCTCGGCAATCTCTGGATGCAGGTCGCCGCTGTCGGTGAAGCGGATCGGTCCACGGTTGCCGAGCTGCATCGCCCGCTCGGTGCCGGCTGCCCGGTAGGCGACCATGTCGTCTTCGACATCGCCGTATTCGACGATGGGCACCTCGGTGAGGCCCAGTGTTGTTGCGTTCGCGCTCATAACGCCCCCATTGTGGTCAGTCGGCGGCCGGTTCGCCGGATTGCCCGGCGGGCGCTGCGGGGCGCAGGTCGCGTTCGCGGCCGTGCTCGGAAGGTTCCCAGTAGACGTTGCCGGCCACCTCGTCGGGCCGGTGCTGCTGGGGAACCCAGCCGCTCGGGTCGTCATGCGGGTACACGTAGCCCTGTCCGTGGCCGAGCGACGCGGCACCCTGGTAGTGGGCGTCTCGCAGGTGGATCGGCACCTCGCCTGCGCCGGCGGAACGGGCATCGGCCTTGGCCCGGCTCAGTGCGACCGTGACCCGGTTCGATTTGGGGGCGGTGGCGAGGCGCACGACGGCGTGCGCCAGGTTGAGCTGAGCCTCTGGCAGTCCTACGTACTCGACCGCTCGGGCGGCAGCTTCGGCCACCAGCAGGGCCGTGCTGTCGGCCATGCCGATGTCCTCCGAGGCCAAGATGACCATACGGCGGGCGATGAAGCGAGGGTCCTCGCCGGCGTCGAGCATGCGGGCCAGCCAGTACAGCCCGGCGTCGGGGTCGGAGCCGCGCAGCGACTTGATGAATGCGCTGATGGTGTCGTAGTGACCGTCGGCGCCGTAGCGGACTGCCTTGGCATCCACGGCGTGCTCAGCATCGGCCAGCGTGACGCGAGTGTTCCCGGCAGATGCGTCAGGGGCAGCGTGGGCCGCGCCGCTGATCTCAATGGCTTCAAGAGCCTCCGCCTCCTCGCGGCGGGAGGCCAGCGCCACCGCAACCTCGGTGCTGGTGAGTGCGTGGCGCCCGTCGCCGCCGCTGCGGGCAGCGATGTGGTCGATGGCGTCAGCGTCGCCCCGGGCACCTTCGGCTTCCAACGCCCGGTAGATGAGGGTGCGCAGCGCAGCGTCGTCAAGTGGCACTAGCCGGAACAGCGTCGAACGCGACAGCAGCGGCGGGTTCACCTCGAAGTGCGGGTTCTCGGTGGTAGCGCCGATCAATACGATCAGGCCGTCCTCGACCGCCGGCAGCAGCGCATCCTGCTGCGCCTTGTTGAAGCGGTGTACCTCGTCGAGAAACAGGATCGTGCCCCGGCCATGCTCGCCGAGCCGCAACCGAGCATCCGCGATGACCTCGCGCACATCCTTGACGGTGGCGTTCACCGCCGATAGCTCGCAGAACTCCTTGGCGGTCGATGCGGCAACCACCCGAGCCAGCGTGGTCTTGCCGGTACCCGGCGGGCCCCACAGGATCACCGACGACAGGCGATCGGCCTCGATCAGCTCCCGCAGCGGCCGCCCGGCGGCAAGCAGATGGTCCTGGCCGACGATCTCGTCGAGCGTGCGAGGGCGAAGCCGTGCGGCGAGCGGCGCCCGGCGCGCCAAACGCTCCGCGCCGGCAGCCTCGAACAGTCCCTCGCTCACGCCCCGACGGTACGCGCTCGTCGTGTCGGCGGGATCACAGCTCGGGGTGATCGACCTCGTAGGCGCGGATGCGCTTGGCGAAGCTCAGGTCGTGTCCTGCGGGATCGAATATGGGGAACATGCGCTCACCCCAGGGAGCGTCCCTCGGTTCGGCCTGCGGGGTCAGGCCGGCATCGATTGCCTGCTGATACAGCGCATCCACGTCGTCGACATGAAAGATCACCCGGCCCCAACCGGTCTCGGCCCCCGCAGGGTTGTCCACGGCGATGAGGTTGACGAAGCACTCGCCGCTGCGCAGCGTGCTGAACGGCGCCTCGTCGCCGCCGTAGGTGAGCCGGAATCCCAGTGCCTCGTAGAACCGCACCGATGCGGCCATGTCGGCGGTCCGCAACGTGATCGCATTGATTGACTCGACGCCCGCCACGACGCCATTCTCGCCGCAAGATCCGCTCACGCGCCGACACCGCTCGCAAGCGTCGCAATCCCGACGTGCCGGTGTGGTCGGCTCGCCAGCGTGCGAGCGTCCGTAGCATGAAGCAATGAGCACTTACGCCCACGTGGAGCTGCTTCCCACGGGCCCTGCCGACGTCACCTACCGGCACCTCACGTCCGACCATGTCTCAACTGTCACCGCCGCGGGCCGGCGCTTCCTGCAGGTTGAGCCCGAGGCGCTGCGGTTGCTCACCGCTGAAGCCATGCGAGACATCTCGCACCTGTTCCGCACCGGCCATCTGGCCTCGATCGCTGCAATCCTGGACGACCCCGAAGCTTCGGCCAACGACCGGTTCGTCGCCTTGGAACTGCTCAAGAACGCCAACATCGCCGCCGGGGGAGTGCTGCCGAGCTGCCAGGACACCGGCACGGCGATCATCTGGGGCCACAAGGGCGAGCGGGTGCTCACCGGCACCGCAGACGAGCCCGACTTCGACGACGCCGCAGCCATCTCCCAGGGAGTTGCCGACACCTTTCTCACGTCGAACCTGCGCTACTCGCAGATGGCTCCGCTCGACATGTTCACCGAGCGCAACACCGGCAACAACCTGCCCGCCCAGATCGAGATCTACGCCTCGCCGGGCGACGAGTACGAGCTGGTCTTCATGGCAAAGGGAGGCGGCTCGGCCAACAAGAGCTTCCTGTTCCAGGAGACCAAGGCCCTGCTCAACCCCGACAGCCTCACCCGGTTCCTCGACGAGAAGCTTCGCACGCTGGGCACTTCCGCCTGCCCGCCGTACCACTTGGCAGTGGTGATCGGCGGCACTTCGGCCGAATTCGCCGTGAAGGTGGCCAAGTACGCGTCGGCCAAGTACCTCGACACGCTGCCGACCGCCGGCGGCGAGGCCGGCCACGGCTTCCGTGACCTCGAATGGGAAGGCCGCATTCTGGAGCTCACCCGCGAGTTCGGCATCGGCGCGCAGTTCGGCGGCAAGTACTTCTGCCACGACGTGCGGGTGGTGCGCTTGCCCCGTCATGGCGCCAGCTGCCCCGTTGGCATCGCCGTGTCGTGCTCGGCCGACCGCCAGGCACTCGGGCGCATCACCGCCGACGGCATCTTCCTCGAACAGCTCGAGACCGACCCCGCCCGCTTCCTGCCTGAGACGGAGGAGCAGGAGCTGTCAACCGGGGTGGTGCCCATCGACGTGGACCAGCCGATGGACGCCATCCGCAACCAGCTCACCCAGCACCCCGTCAAAACCCGCTTGTCGCTCACCGGCACGCTGGTAGTGGCCCGCGACATCGCCCACGCCAAGCTCAAGGAACGCCTCGACGCCGGCGAGGGGCTGCCCGACTACCTGCGCGAGCGGCCCGTGTATTACGCCGGTCCTGCCAAGACGCCGGAGGGCTACGCCTCGGGCTCGTTCGGCCCCACGACGGCGGGGCGCATGGATTCCTACGTGGAGCAGTTCCAGGCCGCCGGGGGCAGCCTTGTCATGCTGGCCAAGGGCAACCGGTCTCGCCAGGTCATCGAGGCGTGCGCTCGCTACGGCGGCTTCTACTTGGGCTCCATTGGCGGCCCGGCGGCCCGGCTGGCCAAGGACTCGATCCGCAAGGTCGAGGTGCTCGAATACCCCGAGCTCGGCATGGAGGCGGTCTGGCAAATCGAGGTGGAAGACTTCCCAGCCTTCATCGTGGTGGACGACAAGGGCAACGACTTCTTCAGCGAAGTATCAACGCCCGTCCAGATCTGATGCGAGCGAAGGGGCTTTGCCCCCGCTCGCGACAATAGGGACGGAGGGCTTCGCCCTCAGTTGCGCCAGAACAGGATCACGTCGAGTGGATTGATGTCGCCGACCGTGAACCAGATGGAGGCGGCGATGCCCGCCGCGGCCAGCAGGACCATCGTTGCGATGGTCGAGCGGGGCAGCCTGCCGTCGGCGTCGGACGGCAGTCGCTCGCGCACTTTGCGCAATAGGCGATCGGCCCATGCTGCATCCCTCGCCAGGATCGCCAAGCCCACGGCCACCACCAGCATCCCCGGGCCAGGCAGCGGCATCATGATGATGCCGAGTATTACCACGCTGAACCCGAAGCCCATCCGCACCAGCCGGAGCATCGAACTGCGCCAGGCCTTCTGACGGGTCGGCTCGCGCTCACCGGTCTCGAGTTCGGCCGCGATGGCAGCTTCGCGGAAGCGCTCGCTGCGGGTGGGATCGCTCGGATCAGGGGTGTATCGGTCGGGTTCGTTCATGGATTCGCACGGCAGGGGTCGGCAAGGCGGCAATAGTGTGGCGTGTCGCGGGCGCTCCGCAACGTCGCCCGGTCGAACCGACTGGGGAGCGGCGCTGCGCCTCCGTCGCTGCAACGAGGAGTCCCAACGATGCCGACCGTCGAAACGCCCGAGCCAATCACCTGGACGGTGGGCGATGTCCGCATCACACGCGTCTCTGAGATGGAGGTGCATTGGCCGTTCTCGGTCCTGCTGCCGGGAGCGGACGACCTCATCGACGACTACGACTGGCTGCGGCCCGATTTCGTCACCGACGACGGCCGCATGCGCCTGTCCATGCACTCGCTGGTGATCGAATCGGAGGGCATGCGCATCGTTGTCGACACCTGCGCGGGCAACGACAAGTCGCGTCCCGGCGCGCCGCCGTTCGAGCAGCTCTCCACGCCCTTCCTCGAAGACCTCACTGCCGCCGGATTCGCCCCCGAGACCATCGACGCCGTGGCCTGCACCCATCTGCACGTGGATCACGTCGGCTGGAACACGCGCCTCGTCGACGGCGAGTGGGTGCCCACGTTCGGCAACGCCCGCTACCTGTTTGTGAAGAACGAGTTCGACTACTGGCGCGCCGAGCCGCAGGACTACGGCCCCGTGTTCGAGGACTCGGTGGAGCCGGTCATGGACGCTGGCCTCGGCGACCTAGTGGCGCTTGATCACCACATCAATGGAGAGGTCTGGTTCGAGCCGACGCCTGGACACACTCCTGGCCATGTCAGCGTCATCATCGAATCTGCGGGCGAGCGGGCGGTCATCACCGGGGACATGACGCACCACCCACTCCAGTTCGCGCATCCCGACCTTGCATCCTCCGCTGACTACAGCCGCGACGGCAGCTCCACCGCGACCCGCCTCGACGCCTACCCCCGATGGGCCGACGGCCGTCTTATCATCGGCACCCATTTCGCTGGCCGCACCGCAGGCCGCATCAAGACTGGCGAGGAGCCCAACAGCTGGATCTTCGGTCCCTAGCCTCGCGCGTCACCATGGACCTGACCTCCAGCTTCGCGAATGCAGTGCCTTCTGCGCTCTTGCAGCGCTACGAATGGCGGGAAGTGAGGAACGCCGCGGCCATCGTGAAGGCGACCAATTCGAACGAGTGGGATGACATCATCAAGGTCCTGACCGACTTCCGGCTCACGGTCGACGAGTTGGTAATGGCTGGTGGCAACAAATCTGACCTAACGGGTCGCCTTGAGACGTCGTTCAAGGATCGTGATTGGCGGGAATCGAGATTGGACACCGAGATAACCCTCACGACCGAGCGACGCCCCTACAGAGCTGGCGGAGAGAAAAAGTCGACCATCGAGAGTTCAAGCGTCACGAACCAAGGGTACCTCGTTGACGGCATGAAGGGCCGCATCGCTCTCGATGTCGAGTGGAATGCCAAGGATGGAAACCTCGACAGAGACATCGGTACATACCGGGCTATGTATGAGGCCGGTTTCATTGACGCTGGTGTCATCGTGACACGCACACAGGAAGACCTGCGCGAACTCGCCGAGTTTGTCGACCCCGGCACCACGAAGTTCGGGACGACCACGACCACGAATCTCACCAAACTGGAGCCTCGACTGACACGCGGTGATGCGGGTGGCTGCCCCATTCTCGCCATTGCAATCTGCTCACGGTCGATTCAGGTGACGCGAGCATCGATGTGGCTGGTGTGCTGGCACAAACAGCGGGCGGTGCCGTGACACACGCAGTCACTACTTGAAGTTGAAGTGCTTCGATTGGTGCTTCGGACCTTCGCCGCGGTCATGCAGTGCGGCGTGACGGAAACTTGGGCCTAATCCGCGATGAGCAATGGCTCCTGGCTGGCACGGGGCCGTTGGTCGCCCTCTGGGACGCGATAACCGGCGTGAACGCGGCCCCGAGGCGTGGTTTCGGCAGCGGCCTCATCTCCCCACGCAGTCCAGCCCGGTCGCGGGTAGCGAGCAAACAACTCGAGGTACGGCCCCGGCGAGCAAGCTTCGATGATGCCGTACTGCTCATCTGGCTTGCGAGAGTGTTCTCGTTTGCGCGTCTCGATGATGTTCACCTGGCTCCTCGCTGGCGGGAGCGTCCGAAGCTTGCCCCGGACTCCGAACAGAATCGGTTCGGTGGTGTTCCGGAAGTAGAAGCCGACGCCTCGCCCATCGGGGCCGCCATCTTTGCGGCGCTTCGCCCACACCAGCATGGCCTTGTACGTGAAGCCCCATGCGTCGAGGGTGGCCAGCCCTTCCTGGAGCAGAGCATTCGGCACCCAGAGGTAGCAGTGGGATTGCTCCGCCATGAGGTCGCCGACGCTGAGCGCTGCGATGTCCTGCCAATCCATTGTGTCGTAGCGAGACAGGCGATGGTGCTCGGGGGCAACCTTGCCTGTCCGGTTCTGAAAGCGCCAAGGTGGATCGGCCAGCACCGTCCCGAACGGCACGCTTCCGAGCACATCCAGCGCTAGATCTGGCACCTTGAGAGTCGCAGCAGTGGAGTCCGGCACGGCATCACCTAGGAGACGACGGAGAGCGAGGGTGGTCGGGCGTCGAACGCGTCAACCTCGCCCATAGTCCTAGCAGTCAGTAGTGACACGGAGCCGCATCATTTCCGTCTCGCTCGACGCCGAGCACTGAATGGTGCTGATGCTGCTGCCGGAAAGCAGAGGTCCCAAGGGGTGACGCAGCCGCATCGGCGAAGGGTCAGCCGCGAGGCTCGCGGGGCAGCCGCAGGATCCGCTCGCCGATGATGTTGCGCAGGATCTGCGTGGTGCCGCCCATGATCGTGTAAGCGGGCGCGTACACCACGTTGCGTGACACCCGATTGGCCAGCATCGTCTCGGCCCCTGCCACGTCGCCCACGAAGCGGGATACCTCCTGCTCGAACTCGGTGCACCACGTCTTGGTCACCGCCGAGTACTGGGGGAAGGGCGTCTGGCGCAGCACGTTGCGCAGCACCATGTCGCGGCCGATCCGGTAGCCGGTCTCGATGCGGGCCATTCGCTGGCGTACCAGCGGATCGGAGGTGTCGGCCCGGTCCTTCATGTCGAGGTACAGGCGCTGGTTGGACGCCAGCCGGTCGATGCCGCCCCGTTCGTGCTCGAGTTGGCGCATGGTCTGGGAGAAGCTGTTGTTGAGCTCGCCCACCAGGTGCTCGACCGGCACTGCCACGTCGTCGAAGTACACCTCGTTGAAGTGGGCGTCGCCCGAGGCGTCGCGGATGGGCCGCACCTCGATGCCCGGAGTGTCCATCGACACGATCAGCTCGCTCATGCCCTTGTGCGGAGGGGCCTCGGGATCCGTCCGGCAGATCAAGTAGCACCAGTTCGCCGTGGCGGCGCCGCTGGTCCAGATCTTCTGACCGTTCACGATGAAGCGGTCGCCGTCGCGCACGGCAGTCGTGCCGATGGCGGCGACGTCGGAGCCCGCGTCGGGCTCCGACATGCCGATGCACCAGCGTGATCGCCCCGCACGCATCTCGGGCAGAAACCGGGCTTGCTGTTCGGGCGTGCCGTAGGTGAGCAGCACCGGGCCGATCTGGCGATCCGGGAAGAACGAGCTGGCCATCGGAGCGCCGCCGAGCAGCAGCTGTTCGGTGACCACGAACCGCTCGACTTCGGGCCACCCATCGCCGCCAGCCTCGACAGGCCAGCACATCCCGATCCAGCCGCGCTCTCCCAGCCGCAGCGTGAACTCCTCCGAGTAGCCCACCAGCCAGCTGTCGTCGATGGTGAACAGGTCGGCAGTCGCCTCGTGCACCCACTCGGCTGCTTCGTCGGCCAAGTCGGTCAGCTCTTGGGGCCAGCGGTAATCCATCAGATCAGCAGGTTCGCTCGCAGCATCTCCAAGGACGCAGCGTCGAGACCGTGCGCGAGCAGGTATCCCTCGGCACCCGTCGCCGTGCTGCCGTTGGACTGGCGCCCGTAGCGGTCATCGAGCTCTGCCAGCACCGTTGCCATCACCCCGCGCGGCGCGCTGAGGATGGCCCGCACGTCGTCGATGTCGATGCCGATCTTGGCGAATTCCGGCATCAGCTCCTTGATGCGCTGGTGCGATCGCAGCTCGTTGGTGAGGCAGTAGTCGTCCAGCACGTCCTCACGGTTGACGCCGAGCGCTTCCAGCAGCAGCGCTGACGCGATGCCGCTGCGGTCCTTGCCGGCCGTGCAGTGGAACAGCATCGGCAGGTGGTTGACGTCGGCGGCCATGGCCACGAGCTGGGCGAACCGCTCGCCGTAGGAGCCGATCATCTGCAGGTACAGCCCGGCCATGTCGTCTTCACTGACCGATCGCAGCCGTCCCTCGAAGATCTCTTCCACCATGGAGATGTCGCCGTCCACGGTGTCGCCCACCGGCAGCGAAATGTGCGATGTCACGCCGGGCCACAGCCGCGAGCGGTCTCGCTCCATTTCGGGCCCGGCACGGAAGTCGATCACCGTGCGGATGCCCCGGCTGCCCAGTTCTTCGAGATCGTCGTCGGTCAGCGTGCTCAAGCGGTCGGAGCGGAACAGCGCGCCCATCCGCACATGGCGGCCGCCCGCTGCGGGATAGCCGCCCAGATCACGGCAATTCCTCGCGCCTTCCAGCACAACTACGGCATCTCGACGCACGGGCTCGCAGGGTAACGACTTCCCAAGTACCGTCGCCGCCCATGCGTGCAGTAGTGATACCCGAATACGGCGGCGTTGACGTCCTGCGGGTGCAGGATGTGCCAGACCCGGTGCCAGGTCCCGATGAAGTGCTCGTCGACGTGGCCTGTTCGGCGATGAACCGCGCCGACCTGCTCCAGCGGATGGGCTTGTACCCAGCACCTGGCCCCAAGCCTGAGGTCGAGATCCCCGGACTGGAGTTCGCCGGCACCATTGCGGCGCTGGGCGAGCGCGTCATGGGCTGGTCGGTGGGTGACGAGGTCATGGGCATCGTGTCGGGCGGAGCGAAGGCCGAACAGGTCGTCACCCACGAGCGCATGCTGCAGCGCATCCCTGCCTCGGTGGACCTGCGCGACGCCGCAGCCATCCCGGAGGTGTTCATGACCGCCCACGATGCGCTGGTGACCCAGGGCGGGCTGGCCTCGGGCAGCACGGCGCTGGTGCACGCCGGCGCGTCGGGCGTGGGCACCGCCGCCATCCAGATCGCCAAGGCCATCGGCGCCCGCATTGCCGTCACCTGCTCCACGTCGAAGGTGGCGGCCTGCGCCGATCTGGGCGCGGACCTCGTCATCGACTACACCCAGACCGACTTTGCCGACGAGATCGCGGTATGGACGGGCCGCCAGGGCGTGGACGTGGTGCTCGACGTGATCGGCGGCGACTACCTGGCCCGCAACATTGCCTCGGTGCGCGTCCAGGGACGCATCATCCAAGTCGGCGTGATGGGCGAGCCGAAAGCAACCTTCGCGCTCGGCGCGCTGCTGCCCAAGCGGGCGGCGCTCATCGGGACCGTGCTGCGTTCACGGCCCATCGAGCAGAAGATCGACGCAAATCAGCGATTCTGCACCGAACTGCTCCCTCGCTTCGACGACGGATCGCTGCGGCCGATCATCGACTCGCGCTTCGCGCTCGACGACATCACCGAGGCGCACACCTACATGGCCACCAACGCGAATGTCGGCAAGATCCTGCTGGACGTGAGCTAGCGCGCACGAGCCGGCCGTCGCTGGACCGAATGGTGTCACACCCCCAGGCGATACTGGTCACCTGCAGTAGCGATGCTCATCATGAGATGAGCATGACGCCATTGCCCGATCGAGCTTTGTGAGAAGAGCTGCCTGTTGGTTGAGAAGACGATCATTGAGTTGCACGGCGAGCTTCACGACCGTTTCCTCGCTCTTCGCGCTCGTCGCGACGCGTCCAGTCCAGGCAGCCCCGTCTTCGTGCTTGAACACGGGCTCGACCTTGAACATCAACTCCCTGAACTGGACGGAATCGTACGCGGCGTCGTCGGAGGCGCTCGATTGCCAGCGAGGCACTGGTTGCCCCTCATCGTGTATGCGGCAGAGATCGGCTACCGATATAGGGGGGACGAGTACTGGCCGGTGTTCGAGGCGGAGACGCCAGGTTGGTCGCAACGAGGATCAGCCGGTCGCGAGTACATCCGCAGGAAGTACGAGTTGTTCGCTGAGACGTACGGCGGCGCTCGGCCTTCCGGAGCCTGGGCGGCATGGTTCAAGAACATCGCATGGCCAATAACCCACGCTGTGCTGCCAGCTGACTTGCAGAGGCATCTGGCGCGACTGCTGTCTGACTACCGAAACGCGTTCACGACTGAATTGCTCGAGAATCATGAAGCTCTGGGAGCGCGGCTAGCAGCTCGAGCCGGTGACACCTCAGCTCGATTCCAGAAGTTCGCAGAGAACACGTCGCTGCTCGGGTTGGTCGCGACTTCCTTGCTTCTGGGCGACGAGGAAGAGACGCCGCTGCTCTCTGGGGCTGTTTTGCGCAGAATCGTGACTGATCTGAGTCTTGAGCGGCAGGCGGGAGAGTGGCTCCGCGGCGCAAAGCGTGCTGCGGTTCGAATCCGCCGGAAGGGACTGCTCGGCTCAGCTGCGTCGGCACCGAGAGCCCATGCGGCGCACATCGCGGGTCAACACTGGCCGAGACTTGAGCTGACGCTTTCTCTTCGCCGCTCGGAAGCAGGGTGGTCGGTGTACCTGACGGTTCCGAGTCTCGAATCCATCGCCCAACGCTTCCCCGATTTACGGGACGAAGTAAGGCGCCTCCGATACCGCATCGACGGCGTCCCCGGTGTGCGTGCTAGGGGCAGCATGATGTATCGCCAGAGTCCGTTGGCGCTGGAGACGATGCCGGAACCCGGCAGGACACCCGTGCAAGTCGAGGGTGGTTCGGCAGTGCTCTCCGAGCGTCTTGTCGATCACTGCCGCGTGCCTGCTCAACCATGGCTATTCCGGATTCGTGAACCGGGTTTGGCGCAAGAAGTGCGAACCAACGCCGTGCGTCCGGGCGGGGAGTACATCTTCGTTGCACCTGAGCTTCCTGCGACGAGCGATCTGGTAGGTGCCGAAGCGATCACTATCGCGACACATGGTGTCGATGGAACGCGGTTCACTGTTCCCAACGATGTCGATGACGCGCTCATCGCAGCCATTCGCGACATCGGCCTTGGGCTCGTATCCGATGTCGTCCTTGCACCGGTGGGCCTCGTTCCGGCGTCCTGGGACGGTGAGGGCCGAGCGGCGTGGCTAGCTGGGGAGGACCCAGTTATCGGCATCAAGAGCGAACGTCGCGTCGCCAGGTGTGTTGTGTCTACGGCCGAGGACATGGTGGATATCTCTTGGCCGGTTGATCGGGACACAGTGTTTGTGCGGCTGACGAGCCTTGAGATTGGTACCCATACCGTCGAGATCCACCTTCTCGGAGCCGATGAGCCTGCGGCCCCGCTAGCGACGGGTCTATTCGAGGTCGAGATTCTGGAGCCCGCCGATAGCGCCAATTCGGCGAGCCTTGGTCAGGGCATTCAAACGTGGGCCTATCCGGCGCGTCCGACACTTGAGGAACTCTGGCGCGGAAGCGCTGCGGTCGTTGTGGATGGGCCGCACGGCGAGAAGGTTCGATTCGAACTGCGCCTCATGACCCGCGGCGGACGAAGGACCATTGCGACGGGGTCATTCTCGTCCGCATTGCCAGTGCGGGAAGATCGGTGGGGTGAGCTCTTCCGCGGAGCGCAGGGAGATGGGGAGCTAGACACCAACATCGGTCAGGCTGAGGAGTTGTTGGTCGTCGTTTCCAATCCCGCTCTCGGGTCTGCAGAGATTCGCGCCGAGCGGCCGTTCGAACCGCTTCGGTGGATCACCGGAATGGATCGTGATGGTCCGTTCGCTCAGCTTGTCGATCACTTGGACCGTGACGACCTTCGAGTATCCATGGCAGATATCGGCTCTCCAGCCGAGGTCCGCGAAGTCGTCCTTCCGGACGATCGAGAGATCAGGTCGGAGAACGGGCTGCTAGTTGTGGCTTCTGCCGACGGATTTCAGACCGCAGTAGTACTTCCGCCGCACGTAAGCGGCGGTCTCGATGAACTCTCGAAGTTCTCGGTACGACCCTCACTGCGCACCGGAAACCGATCGGCGGAATCTGTCCATCGCATGATTGAGCTCGCCCGTCTCTGGACTCGGACGGCATCGCCAGCGGACCAGTACGCCGCCAGGATGCAATCACAGGTCAACGATGCGATTGTGGCGCGGTTGAGCGGCGTGATTGCTGAGAGCGGCTGGTGGGATCTTGAGCGAAGAATCCTTGACGGGGCCAGTCTCTCTCGCGGCCAGCTACTGAGCGCAGTTGGTCGCTCAGGCCAAGAGCGGGCGACCGCGGCCGCGCTGCTGGACATCGCAGGCCGCGTGCCTGCCCTCCCCGAGGATCGCGCAGTCGCGTTCGCACAAGTTCTCGAAGCTCACAGCTGGCGGGTCGGGGGAGACGTGGCCGAATTGATACTGCGGCTCTGCACGGCACCCGGTTCGATTACGCCCACGGACGTTCGTACTCACGGCGCGGTCAACCTGGTTCTTGAGCGTCCCGCTCTCATGCGGCTCGCGCGAATCCTCGCTCTCGTTGTGAGAGGCCAGAGCGTTGTGGCCAAGAAGTCACTGCTTGAGGAGTGGTCGTGGGACTAGTGCAACTTGATCGAGACCAAGTGGTTGCAACTGCAGTAGCGGCGCTCGGGTTTGACCCGACTGAGGTCGATCTCGAAGCACCGGAGGTGTTGGCAGAGATAACTCGTCGGATGGCTTCGTTCTGTTGTCCAGTAACTCCGCTCGGACTTGAGCGGCGCGTCGAAGAATGTTTGTCCGGATTGGGTTCCTTCACGACACGAGAATCGGGCGAGTCTGTTGTCAGGGAGATGATCGAGAGTCTTATCGGCTATGGCGACCTGGTCGAGGCACCGATCGATGACGAACAAAAGGGCACGTCGCGTCGCTTTCTCTTCCTGGCCCAACCTTCATACGTCGTTCTCTCGGTCGAGATGTGTGCTCTTGTTGGGATTCGCGCCAAGGGGCTCCCGTTTGGCGACGGGTCGGTTGGCGAGCGAGTCATCCACCACAACTACGCGCGGCACGTCAGGCTCCAGCCGGGCGAGGCGCCTGACGGAGCGCTCGGCGGCTTGGGACTGCGCGAGCTGAGCTCAGAGCATTGGCTCAACTGCCCGCCGACAGCGACACCAGAGTCGGTTGTGAAGGAGTACGCCACGCGCCTTGACGCGGCAGGGCCGTCGGGGTCCGTTGGCCCAATCAGGATTCTCGACCCCACAAGGTCCGTGACGTTCTACTCGGGGCGTTGGCGTGTTGCTGCGGCAAGAGATACCGGAAGGTTCATCGGCAGAAGGCCGGTCGAATTCGGTGCAGACCAGTGGTGTTACTGCGACGTCGTCGATGGAGAGGTCACCGGCTTGGTCGATCTGCCAGCCACTGATCGTCTCGCACGCGGATGCGACGAGGCCTGGCGGCTGCAGGCCGCTCTCGACGCCCTGGCGGGGACGCCGCAGTTCCTGACCGTCCAGCACGATTCTCGACGACAAGATGCGCTTCTTCGATTCAAGTCTCCCATTCCATCGTGGGATCAACGTCGACTCGATGCTGTCGGCGAACCGTTGGGGCGTCAGGCAGGCTGTCTCTTCGCGTATCGAGTGTCGGAGGACTTGCTCGAGGCCGAACTGGCTTCGTTGCAGCGAAGCATGTGGCTCGAGGTCGAGTCAGAAGGCGAGGCCATGTGACGACCGAGGCGCCAACAATCGGCGAAACGATCGACGAGATTCGTCGATCTCTGCAGGACTACATCGAGGCGACCTACCACATCAGTCACCCGACGTTGGTCAAGCAACGCAAGACGCTCCTCGATGAGCCCGGAGCAATTTTCCAGGCACCATTCCTTGAGAGCACGCCCCGCTACAAGACCGGAAAGCGCTATTCCGATCTCTCAATACCCGACCCGGCCAAGGACTTGCTCCAGATGATGGCTAACTCGTCCTCCGAGCGAGGCCCTCTGATCTACGATCCGCCGTACTCGCACCAGGCGATGGCTATCGAGGCAACGGTGTCGGACCAGAAGAATCTGGTGCTGACTACGGGCACCGGATCCGGCAAGACCGAGTCGTTCCTTCTGCCGGTCCTTTCCAAGCTTGCAATCGAGGCCGCCACGAGGCGGGAATCCTTCGGATCCCCGGCCGTTCGCGCCATCTTGCTCTACCCGATGAACGCCCTGGTGAACGACCAACTCGGGCGTTTGAGACTCTTTTTTGGGGATGAGGACGTAGCCGGACTGTTCTCGCGGTGGTCAGGGCGTCCGGCGAGGTTCGCCCGCTACACGAGTCGCACGCCATATCCAGGGGTCCGTACGGTCAAGAAGGACCAGCAGCGATTGCGGCCGTTTGGCGACTTCTACGTAGATCTCATCGACCGAGCTACTGACTCGGAGGATCCTGACTCGGCAGCAGCTGCCGAACTGGTTGAGAGCCTGCAATCGCGCGGCAAATGGCCGGCGAAGCCCGACCTGAAGTCTTGGTACGGGCAGTCAGGGCAACGATGGCAAGACCGGGACGGCAACTTCCAGCGAGCTGTGATGCAGGGCGACGATCCCGAGTTGGTCACGCGGCATGAGGTGCTTGAACATCCGCCTGATGTCCTCGTAACCAACTACAGCATGCTCGAGTACATGCTCATGAGACCTCTCGAGCGGCCAATCTTCGACCTCACTCGAAACTGGTTGGCCCGGAACGAGGACGAACGCTTGCTTCTCGTGGTCGATGAAGCCCACCTCTACCGGGGTGCAGCTGGTTCCGAAGTTGGGCTTCTCCTACGAAGGCTGCGAGATCGGCTCGGCATTGCCCCTGACCGACTTCAGGTCATTTGTACGAGTGCCAGCTTCAACGACCAAACATACGCAGCTCACTTCGCTGCGGAACTCACGGGCACGGATCCCAAGGATTTCCTGACCGTAACGGGTGACCTTTCGTTGAGAGGCGAAGCCGGCCCGGCCAGCGAAGCGGATGCCGAAGTGCTGGGCAGTGTTTCCCTGTCCGCGTTCTACGAGGCTACGTCCGACTCCGAACGGCTGGAAGTTGTGCGTGATCTGCTGTCATACCGCGGCATCGGTACCGGCTCCAACAGCTCCGCTGCTCTATTCGACGCGCTTCGTGAATTCCCGCCCATGAGCCATCTTGTGAACTCGACAATGCAGATGGCCATGCCGCTGGAAGAACTCGCGGCTGAGGTATTCCCGACGGTGCGGAGAGATCTTGCTGACCGCGCTCTGACGAACCTTGTTGCCCTGGGCAGTACTGCCAGGCCGCGACCCGGCGAGCCTGGGCTACTGCCCTGTCGGGTGCATGCATTCTTTCGTGGACTTCCGGGAATCTGGGCCTGCGTCGATGACCATTGCACTGCTAGGGGTGACCTGTCTGCGGGGCCAGTAGGCCGCGTGTGGGGTCAGCCGCGAGATCGGTGTCCCTGTGGGTCGCGGGTGTTTGAGCTATTCACGTGCCGCAACTGTGGGGCCGCATACGCGCGTGCCTACACCGACAATGTTGAGTCACCTACGTATCTCTGGTCGGAGCCGGGCGGAACCTTCCTAACCGCCGGAGGACACGTCAGCGAGTTGCACGCGCTTGACCTTCTTCTTGAAGCTCCTGCCGGCACGCGAGTCGAGCCAGCCGACCTAGACCTAGTCACGGGTCGCCTCAATCCTGACCGCTTGGGAGACCGCGTTCGCCAAGTATTCATACGCGCGGAGCGCCTGCTTCCTCCATCGACCGAGGATGAGAGCGTCTCACCGGCGGATGCGGGCCTGGGCGAGTTCCGGCCATGCGGGGTGTGCGGGCAGACAGCGGCATTCGGGCGCACCTCGGTGCAGGACCATCAGACCAAGGGTGATCAGCCGTTTCAGGCCTTGATCGCCAGGCAGCTACAAGTCCAACCACCAGGTCCTCAACCGGCCACGCGATTCGCACCGCTGCAAGGCCGGAAGATCCTTGTCTTCTCGGATTCCCGGCAGACCGCGGCGCGGCTCGCACCGAACCTGCAGGACTACTCGATGCGCGACGCCCTGCGCCCTCTCGTCCTTTCTGGGTGGACTGAACTTATGGAGATCCCCGGGTTGGCGGACCGATTGAGCCTCGACGATCTGTACCTAGCTGTGCTGCTCGCTTCCGAGCAAATGGGGGTGCGGCTCAGACCAAAGCTCAAGGGGACAGAGTCGTTGCACGTCAGTTTGGCCGTGGCTCGCGCCCTGAATGAGGGCGCCCTGTCCGATCCCTCGGACGCCTTCGACCTAGTGTCGGACGTCCGATCAGAGAATCCGCCTGAAGCGCTCCTGCGCGCAATCAACGAGACTCTCACGAGCAAGTACTTTGGTATGCCCTCTCTGGCGCTAGCCACCGTGCGCGAGCGAGGGAAATTCACTGCCGGCATTGAGAATCTGCGAGATCTTCCGGGCATCTCGGAGCCAGCGGAGAAGACATCGCTCGCCCGAATGTGGATCTCCTATTGGTCCGGCCACGGATACTGGTTTCGAAGCATGCCGCCGAGCTTCTGGAACACCAGCCGGGGAGTTCGACCCCACTCGGGAAACTTCGAGGCGCTGGCACGGTGGTTTGGCGACCGGGAAGCAGTCAGGCAATTCAAGAAGTGGTGGCTGCCGGAGCTCTTGGAGATGTTCGCTGAGAATGTGGCGCCCAAGTCGTACCGCATGCTTGCCCAGCATCTCGCGCTCGAGGTAGGCGGAGACTGGGGCTATTGCCAGGCATGCAGGTCGACGCAGCGACCCTTTCCGGGCCTCGACAAGTGCATTGTCTGCGGCTGCCCTGACACCGTCACTCGCATCGATCCGGACGAAGACCTCGTCTTCGCGGCTCGAAAGGGCTACTACCGCGCGAGTTCTGTGCGCGCGCTCGGGCCCGATCGGGAAGCGCCGCTTGCGTTGATTGCGGCCGAGCACACAGCACAGCTCAATGCTGCCCAAGTCGATGAAGTGTTTTCGCGAGCGGAACAGTACGAGTTGCTCTTTCAAGACATGGACATCGGGCTGCCTTCGCCTGGGGCACAACGGCGGACAGCGATCGACGTTCTGTCGTCGACCACAACGATGGAGGTCGGAATCGATATTGGCACACTCTCAGGTGTCGCACTTCGGAACATGCCACCGACCCGATCGAGCTATCAACAGCGCGCCGGACGTGCTGGCCGTCGGGGCAACGCGGTGGCCACGGTGATCGCTTTCGGCAGCGCCGACAGCCACGACGAGCAGTATTTCCGAGAGCCGGCGACGATGGTGCGAGGACAGGTCGATGACCCGACTCTGACGCTCGACAACGCTGCAATCGCACGACGGCACATCACCGCCTACCTATTCCAGCGCTATCACGAAGCGAGGCTTCCTCACGTCGACTCCGAGGATCAAGCGCAACTCTTCGAAGTCCTCGGAACTGTCCGGGGCTTTCTAGATGACGAGTCGACACTCAGTCGTAGAGACTTCGAGGAATGGCTACGCGACAACGAGGAGGAACTCCAGCAGGCAATTGGAGGTTGGCTGCCAAGTTCGATTGCGCCGGACGACAGCGACGATCTGCTAACGCAACTCGTGGACGAAACGCTTCGGTTGGTCGATGCAGCGATGCCAATTACGGAAAAGACCCAGACCCATCACGAACCCGATGCAGACACGGAATTGGGGATCGATCCTGCTGAGGAAACGAACGACGACTCTGCGGAGCCACTCGTCGAGGCGCCGCCTGAGGCCGATGAAGAGCCCAGCACCGCTGTCAGATCAGCAACGAATCTGCTGGATCGTCTCCTATACAAGGGTGTACTGCCGCGGTATGCCTACCCGACCGATGTCGTGTCCTTCCACGTCTTCGACCGGAACCGGTCGACTCGTTTCCGCCCAGCCTTCGAATACGCGCCAAGCCAAGGTTTGCCTGTAGCGCTCACTCAGTATGCGCCGGGCAAGGAAGTCTGGATCGATGGAAGACTCTGGACTTCTGGGGCCCTGTACTCACCGATGCAGGCTGATCGATTCGCGGCATGGCAGGATCGCCGCCTCTACTTTGAGTGCAGCGTCTGCAGATACGCAGCGACGACGAGTCACCAGGATGCGGATCGGGGCGAGAAGCGCGACTGTCCAGCTTGCGGAAGCGAGGGGACTTTCGGAGCCGCGAAGAACTGGATGCGCCCACCGGGTTTTGCCCACCGGCAGACACAAGAGGAAGGGACCTCACCTGAGGATCAACCAGCGCGGAGCTACGCGACCAGGGCAAAGCTCGTGGCCGAGGGACCTGCCGACCCGGACCGTTGGCAACCTGTGACCCCTCGACTTCGCAGGTATTTCCATCGCACCCACCTCTTGGTGACGAATAGCGGACCTAGGCGCGAGGGCTACACCTATTGCACGCGGTGTGGGGTGATAGGGCCGACTGCTTTGCCTTCGAGCCGCTTGTCGGGCGCCCATCCAAAGCCATACCCGGATGACAGAGAGCCGACGTGTGCCGGATCTGCTGCGACTACCGGGCTCGTGCTGGGAACAGATTTCATCTCCGATGTTCTGCTTGTGGGACTACAGGCGTCAAACCCCGTCACACTGCAACCCGGCTTCTTGGCGACCGACGTCGCCCTACGTACTTTGGCCGAGTCCATCACTATCGCCGCTTCGCGGACGCTAGAGATTGAGAAGGATGAGTTGCAGGCTGAGTATCGGCCAGCGCTGACTCCTGGCGGACGTGCAGGGCTCGAAGCCGAAATCTACGTGTATGACACGCTCGCTGGCGGTGCAGGCTTCGCTCAGCGCATCGGCGGGATGGGCCGGGCCATCTTCGAGGAGGCTCTCTTCGTTCTTGAGAGTTGTCCGTCGGGATGCGACCACTCGTGTTATCGCTGCCTCCGCAGCTTCAGGAACCGATTTGAGCACGAGTTGCTGGACCGACACATTGGCGCCAGCTTGCTCCGTTACCTGCTCGACGATGTCCAGCCTGCGCTTGACAAGGGCCGGCTAGAGGGATCGACAGACCAACTGTTCGCGGATCTTCAGCGTTTGGAGACGGAAGCAGTCGAGTTCACGCGGAATGCCACGATTGACGTGCCGGGAATCGGCGCAGTCGAGGCGCCCATCTTGGCCCAAGGGGAGAGAAGCGAACTCATCGTAGGGGTCCACGCCCCACTGACTCCTGACTTCGCGGCTGACGAGCAGCTTCGGGAAGCGGCCGAGTTCAGCACCACGGTGCCAGTGCAGCTTGTAGATGAGATCTTGATTGTGCGGAACTTGCCCCGAGCGAGTCGCTCAGTGCTCCAAGCGTTCGGTCTATGACCGGTGCAGGGTCTTTCAAGACTGCGGTTGGTATCTCGGGCATCTGGGTTGGGGCTCCAGATCTGTGGAGCTTCTCCACCCTCGCGGAAGTCAGTGCGTGCCCGCGTCGCTACGCACTGAGGCGTGCCTCCTACCCAGAAATCTGGGACAGACCTGGCTATCCCGAGCGCGTGAACGAGGCGGCGCTACTGGGAACGGCCGTCCATGACGGAGTCGAGCTAGTCCTCAGGGAACTCTCTAGGACGGGTTGTTCGTCTATAGCTGACGAACAAGCGGTTGCGGCGATACGTCGGCTTGGTGGCTACAGCAAGATCGCCACCCGTTGCCTCGACGAGCATCTCCAGAGGCTCAGTGCTAATCCTCGCATGGCACCCCGGCTCGATGGTCTGCGAGCGCAGATCGATAACCGCGCCTCCGAGATGCGGCGGGGGATTCAGGCACTCGTGTCGCAGAGTCCAGCGGCCCCCAACAAGCCAGAACGCGGTAGGCGGCAGGACGGTGACCCGGTCAAGAGAGCGACCCTCGGCGAGGGGAGACATCTAGAAACGACGCTCGTGGCAGAGGAAGCCCGATTCGCCGGTCGCCTGGATCTATTGGTCGTCCACTCAGATCGTGCTGACATCATGGACTTCAAGACCGGCCAGCCCTCGGAGCGTCACAATCTCCAGTTACACCTCTATGGACTGCTCTGGCAGCTCGATGAGACGGCCAACGCACGGCGGCTACCAGTTGGATCACTCGTGCTCGGATACGTCGACGGGGCCGTCGAAGTGGAGCCACCGTCAGACTGGGGGGAGTTGCACGATTGGCTCCGAGATGAAATCGCAAACGCAGAATCCCAGGTTCGCGCTCAATCGCCGGCCGCTACTCCATCGGTTGAGTGTTGGCATTGTCCAGTCCGCCAGTTGTGCGACGAGTATTGGGACTCGCCCTTCACTGGCGGAGTTCCAGATTCGAGCTTCGTTGACAGGGAGGTATCGATCCTCAGCAGGAATGGGCCGACAAGCTGGCTGGGGCGACTCACCCGCGACGGCAGTGAGGTGCTCTTGCGGTCTAGCCGTGATTGCGAGGCCCTTGCGCTAGGTAGCGATGTGCGCATCTTGAACCTGTTGGCGGGTGAGGCTGAGGAGCTAGATGGAATGATCCTGACGATGACCCGCAGTTCCGAGGTGTTCGGCCCGATTCAGCGATGATGGACTCGGCTGGCCGCAGCTAGCTCGTTCCCTCTGCATCGGTCGCGGTCGGCGCTGTGGGGAGCGTGACTCGCGCTCCGTGGCACACCGGCCGGTCGAGGCGGTGCTGCCGGAGTGTGTCAAGTACCGCGTCTGACTGAGCTCTTTGCTGGAGCCAGCGCTCGTGCCACCACGCGGCAATGCGCTCTACGTCGTTGGCGACATTGCGGCGGAACAAGTACTGAGGTTCGTCGTCTACTCCGAGCAGATAAGGGAGCAGATTGTCGATCAGCGCCACGCCATAGACAAGCCTGGGCCTTCGATGCTGGAGAAGTTCATCCGATGGCCAACCGAGAATGTCGAGGCCTTCGCGGATTTTCCGAAGTTTCGGGTTCACACCCTCGCCGAAGATGCTGTTGACCCGGGCCCCGGTATGCGTCTCCTCTGCCAGCTTCGCGAGCGCCCTAACCGTGAACGCAGAGAGGTGAGAAGTCCCGAACGACCGAGATCGCCCGAGCGGCCTAAAGACGATGTCGGCCCGAGATCCAATCACGTCCCCGGGGAGTCGTAGTCGGTTGTACTGACTGGAGCTAGACCCGTAGAGCGATGTCGTCCCGATGAACACGAGATTGGAGCGTCGCTTGATCGGGCGGCCAGCGAGCGAGGACGCGATTTGGCTGGCATACGCGCTGTATCGCTTGTGGTAGGCGCGAATGACCGTCGGGCTGACGGCGAGCATCCCGACGAGCTTGCCGCCGATCAAAGCGTTGTAGGGCGGCAGCGCCCCACACACAGTGAGGTCGGCGATCTCTGTTCCCACCGCCTCGGCCTTGGCCCGGCGACGGATAGTGGAGATTGCGCGGCGTCCCCTCCGATCGAGGAGCGCGGATCGGAGCCCAGTGCGAGATGGCTTGGGCTCCAGGTACTTGGCGAGAGCTTTCTTTGCGGCGAGTAGCTCGGCTAGGGCAAGGCAACGCTTGCTCCTAAAGAGGTCAGACTTGGCGCGCTCGGTCCAAGCGGCCGTGTCGGTCGGGTCGCTGGGGGCCGCAAAGTCTGACCTCCTTGCGAATCGGTTGTGATCCCGTCGCCTGACGGCGGCTTCTTGTCGCAGTTTCTCGATGCTGTCATCAGTCGGCTGGCTCCACAGATTCGGCCAGTAGAGGCCGTCCTCGATGAGGTCGTCTAGGTAGATCTCGCCTAGGCCGCTATTGAGTCGGCGCATCAGCCAACGCGCCCATCGCAGGTCGGGGACCTCCTCTAGTCGGGTCAGCACATCTTCGGGTTGCCAACCAATCCACTCGTCCCGCTCAGCGATTTGAACGATGGCGCTGCCGATCGCAGCAATTCCGATGACCGGGTGAAATGGGGCTGCGCGATCACGGACTAGCAGCTGCATTGTTCTTCCCGGTGTGCTGGTGAGCTGGTTGCTCCAGGTGTGCCGGAAGTACCGCCAGATGTCGAGCAGACGGAGGCCGGTCAGGGTGCACCGTTCGGTGCTGGAAACGATCTGGACGTACGGGTCGATCACGCCTCGACTGGGCCCACTGGACACAAGCGAATCTGCGAGTTCAGCGCCATCGCGCATGAGACTGAATATCGACACGAACGTGCCTTGGAACTCGCGAGGCCGCTCCATCTTCTCGATGAACCGCCTGACTGAAGGACTCGCTAGCTGTTCGTCCCGTTTGAGCAACTCCTGGCTACGGACACGTTGCTTCTCGGCTATCGGGTCAGTCTCGGTTGCAGGGGGGCAGACAAAGAGACTCCTCGCTTCGACGCGGTGCTGCCAGCCTTGGCCTACTAGGTCTGCAAGGACGCCGAACGCAGCGTCCATCGCCGTGCTCCTTAGTTCTCGTGAGGCAGGCAGGGGGCTCTCTGCCAGAGCGTCAATCGCAGATAGGAACTCATCCCACTGAGCAGGGGAGAGGATTGCTGGAGTAGGAAGCGAATACCAGGTGTCGCTCATGCCGGTGTGTTGAAGAAGCTGGCCAGCACGTCTGACCACGCCTGTCGGAACTCGTGGCGCGCTGCCCGCTCGGACTTCCGGGGGGCCAACCACTCGGCACGCGCCGCGGCGAGCACAGCCAAGGCGACTTGAGTTGCCGTTTCTTGGTCCGACTGTGCCTCGCTGGTGGCGAGAGGGCCGTAGAGGTCGCGGAAAAGGGGATGCCGGCTGTTCAGCGCAACCACGAGCCGCCCCTCCTGTACGAAAGCTTCAAACGCAGCAGTCGTAGACAGTTCGCTGACCACCAGCCGGTAGGGGCAATCAGTGGACAGAGTCATCTCGTTGGCGGTGAGAATGTGTTCGAGATCGGGCGGCGTCGGACCGGACCGGGTGGGCAAGGGCGGCAGTGCGTCCTCAGCGTGTGCTGCGCGTCTCTCGGCGTCGCTGAGCGGGGTCGAGACCTTGATCAGCTCGAATCGACGTCGCACGCGATTGTTCAGTGCGCGGGCGATCGGCTCGAGATCTCTGGATAGCAGATCGCTCAGTTCTTGCCCCGGGGAGATGGCTTGCTTCGCGTGGGTGATCCCGAAGGACTCATCGAGGACGGGATCGAAGCGAATCTCGCACCGCCACCAGTCGTCGTAGTTCTCTCGGCGTTTCGTGCCCATGAAGAACCAACCGCGATCGATTTCTCGACGAGCACGTAGCACCGACACCGACGGGGTGTTGGTGATGCCAAGCCGCCGCTTCTCTGACTTCGACAAGTGGTGCCACCGCTCGATGGGTAGCTGGCTGAAGCGCACTTCAATGCGCCCCTCACCTTGGTCGTTGGCCAGCCGGTACACAAGCGTGTCGCCGAATTGGCGTGCTCCTGCTGCTTCGCCGGCTTCGTCGAGCATTAGGGGATCGCTTGGCTCAATCAGTGTTTCGTTGAGACGGAGATCTAGCCCGGCCCTCAGGAAGTCGCGATAGATGCGACCTAGATCGGTCGTCAGGTGCTTCTCGATAGTTGACACCCGCCTGTACTCGAGCCGGTCGCAGCGCAAGAGCCGTACGACGGTGCCCGTCTTGGAGTCAGGTTGGAATGGGGGGGTTTCGACCTCGTCGATCGGCGGCAACGTGCGATGCCCATTCCTGACCATCTCATCGACATCCAGCCAGCCCATCCACATTCGCTTGTCAGTCCAGGAGTACACCTCAACGCGTCGTGCCCTGCTGAGGGCACCGTTTGGAAGCCCCATGCCGTATCGGCCGAGGGACGAACGATCGCCGAACCTGGTTGAGCCACCAAAGGTGAGGGCCTTCGCAAGAGCGTCAGTGTCCATACCCGAGCCGTTGTCCGTCACGGTGATCTCGATTGGATTCGTTGTGCGCCGCTCGTCGGCCGCTACCCGCACGCGCACTTCGGTCGCACCCGCCTGCAGCGAGTTGTCGACTAGTTCAGCTATCGCCAGGGCCGTCGTCTTGTAGCCGGTGTCGCGAGTAGCAAGTAAGAAGTTCGCTGGGTGGAGCAGTGAAGGTCGCGAGCGTCTCGGGCGGGGTGCCGGCCGCCCCGGGCTTTCACGTGTTGGTCGCTGTGTCGATGTCGCCACAGGTAGTTCCTCTCGTGGTGTGCCGTGAACTGAGGTCGCACTGTCGTGGAGACTGGCTCTGCAATTGACCAAGCCAAGAAGTGTTCTCGGACTGGCGGGATGGGGCACTCGACACTGCGTCAGCTCCAGAGGATGCTGATGGGGAGTGCTTCGATGCGGTCGCCCAGCAGGAACCGTGCGGGGCCGGTGTGGAGCATGACACCGGCCTTGAATCGGTCGCCGAGCTTGTCTCGCAGCCATTCCAAGTGGCGTGCGTGAGAGGGCTTGGGCGCGCTGTGCGCCTTGATCTCGATAGCGATGATGCCCCGCGCGCCCATGTCTGCGATGAGGTCGACTTCATGGCGGCCGTCTCGGTCTCGCAGGTGGCACAGCCGGGGTCGTGCCGGGTCGATGTCGGCATCTGCCCTCAACTGGTTGGTCACGAAGGTGTCGATCAGCCGGCCGAGCAGGTTGCCATCGCTCATGACCAGATCGGTATCGGCGTTGACGGCAGCGCCCCACAGACCGGTGTCGGCGAGATAGCGCTTCGGCCCGCGGGCAAGTCGCTTGATGCGGTTAGTGCTCCACGCGGGAAGCTCCGCCACAGCGCCGACATCGGTAAGCATCTGCACGTGGGCGCGAGCGGTGCGCCGGTCGAGGCCTGCGGCCTCGTAGAGCGTGTTGTCGTTGACGATGCCTGCCGAGTTGAGCGCGTACGCCTCGAAGAATGCGTCTAGCTTCTCCCGATCGCTGTCGCTGCGGTCGCCTCGTAGGTCTCGAGTGAGCAGTTGTTCGATGTAACTGCGGAGCCAGTCGTCGCGGATGCTGCCGGACAGCTCCAAGGCTGGTTCGGGAAAGCCGCCAGCAAGAGCGATCTCGGCGTAACCCCGCAAATCCGGGCTATCGGAAGGCGTGGCTGGCAGATCACCGCTGAGTACCCCGCTGAGGAACGGGCGTGGTGGTTCCGAGCGCTGCTCGCGCACCGTCAGGGGATGCATGGCCATACGGATCAAGCGGCCTGTCCCCGGCCACAGCGCCGGGTCGGTGTCGGATCGGACGGAGCCGGTCAGGATGAATCGCCCTGGGCGGCGCTCAGTGTCGACTGCTCGCTTGACGGCACCGAGTACACCCGGGCACGCCTGCCATTCGTCTATCAGCAGCGGCTCGGGCCGGTCCCGCAGGGCAGCGTCTGGGTCGGCCTCGAACGGGCCAGCTTCGCGCTCGCGATCCAATCGCACTGCGCTCGCAGCATGACGCAGCGCTGTGGTGGTTTTGCCCGAAGCGCGCGCACCGGTAATCATGACCGCAGGTGCAACCGCCAGTACATCAGCCAGCCATGGGTCGATCAGCCGTTCCAGATACCGATCCATGGTCGCAGGCTACGCCCTCAAGCAGTCGTTTCGACAAACTGCGCACATTCTTATGCTGATTTGGCGCAGATTTTGATGCTGTTATAGCGCACTAGTTGATGTCGGTTTGGCGCACTTGGGGTGACATGCCGCAAAGCATGTGAACGTTTGCAGGCGTTGTATGTGAACATTTGCAGGCACTTCGCTGAAATGTTCCCGAGAGTGGCGGCTAGCGGTTCTCGATGGGCACGTAGTCGCGCTGGTCGGGCCCGGTGTACTTCTGGCGGGGCCGGTAGATCTTCTGCTCGGGGTCGCCGAGCATCTCCACCCAGTGCGCCAGCCAGCCCGGCGTCCGCCCGATGGCGAACAGCACTGTGAACATGTCGAGCGGGAAGCCCATCGCCTCGTAGATGAGCC
Organism: Candidatus Poriferisodalis multihospitum; assembly: GCF_028283155.1. NCBI lineage: Bacteria > Bacillati > Actinomycetota > Acidimicrobiia > Acidimicrobiales > Candidatus Poriferisodalaceae > Candidatus Poriferisodalis > Candidatus Poriferisodalis multihospitum. The sequence continues at coordinate 105,369 of NZ_JAPYOK010000100.1, forward strand.
CGGAGTAGAAGTCCACGTTCGGGTACAGGCGGCGGTCCTTGAAGTAAGAGTCGCTGAGCGCCACCTCTTCGAGCTTCATGGCGATGTCGAGCAGCGGATTCAGGCCGGTCACCTTGAACACCGCATCGGCGGTTTCCTTGATGATCTTGGCCCGCGGGTCGTAGTTCTTGTACACCCGGTGCCCGAAGCCCTGGAGCAGCACATCGCCGGACTTGGCCCGCTCCACGTACGCAGCCACATTGTCGAAGCTGCCGATCTCGTGCAGCATCCGGATGACCTGCTCGTTGGCGCCCCCGTGCAGCGGCCCATACAGCCCGCAGGTGGCCGCTGCCACCGCTGAGTACGGATCGGCCCGGCTGGATCCGACCGTGCGCATCGTGGTGGTGGAGCAGTTCTGCTCGTGGTCGGCGTGCAGGATGAACAGCACGTCGAGGGCGCGCGTCAGCGTGGGGTCGGGCACGTAGTCGGGGTCGGCCACGCTCCACATCATCCGCAGGAAGTTGCCGGTGTAGGTGAGGTGGTTGACCGGGTACTCATACGGCAGGCCCATCCGGTTGCGGTAGGTGAACGCCGCCATCGTGGGCATCTTGGCCATCAGCCGGATGATCTGGACCAGCCGTGTGTAGGGATCGTCGATGTCCTTGGCTTCTGGGTAGAAGGTGGACAGCGCGGCGATGGTGGAGACCAGCGTGCCCATCGGGTGGGCGTCGTAGCGGAAGCCCTTGATGAAGCGCGTGATGTCCTCGTGCACATAGGTGTGGAACGTGATGTGGTGGATCCACTCGGCCGCCTCGGCCTCGGTGGGCAGCTCGCCGTGGATCAGCAGGTAGGCCACCTCGAGGAAGCTGGACTGCTCGGCGAGCTGCTCGATGGGGTAGCCGCGGTACCGCAGGATCCCCTCGTTGCCGTCGATCTCGGTGATCTTCGAATCGCAGTTGGCCGTGGAGAGGTAGGCGGGGTCGTAGAACCACAGGCCACGGTCCAGCTCGCGCAGCGCGGCGGCCGAGATGGTGCCGTCGACAACGGGGACGGTCACCGATTCTCCCGTGCGGTTGTCGGTGATCGTGAAGCTGTCGTCTGCCATCAGTCCCCCTTGTTCGCGCCGCCGAATGTACCCAATATGTCGCTCCGCCGCGAATCCGAGGGCCTAGAGGGGGGCGTTGTCGTGGCGGCGCTGGCGCAGCCGTTCGCGCTTGGTGGCCAGCATGCCGAGGGTGTCGATGAGCTCGCGGCGCGTGTCGGCGGGGTCGATGACACTGTCGACGTAGCCGCGTTCGGCGGCGACGTAGGGATTCAGGTACGTGTCCTCGTAGTCGGTGACGTAATCGGCGATTTCGTCGTCATCGGCGCCGCGGCGGAGGATCTGCGCCGCCTGTGATGCACCCATCACCGCCAGCTCGGCGCTCGGCCAGGCCAGGTACACGTCGTTGCCCATCGTCTTGGAGTCCATGACGATGTAGGCGCCGCCGTAGGACTTGCGCAGCACCACGGCCACCCGTGGCACCGTGGCGCGGGCATAAGCAAAGGCCAGCTGAGCACCGTGGCGGATCATCCCGCGCCATTCGAGGTCCTTGCCGGGGTAGAAGCCGGGCGTGTCCACCAAGGTGATCAGCGGCAGGCCGAAGGCATCGCAGAAGTTGACGAAGCGGGCGCCCTTCTGGCTGGCGGCGATATCGAGCGTGCCGGCGATGCTCATCGGCTGGTTCGCGAGCACGCCCACCGAGTAACCGCCCAGCGTGGCGAAGCCCGTGACGAGGTTCGGCGCCCAACCCGCCCGCAGCTCGGTGAGGCAGCCCTCGTCGACGAGCTCCATGATGATGTCGCGCACGTCGTAGGCACCCGTCGGCTGTGACGGCAGCATCTCGCCTGCGGCAGGGGTCAGGCGCTCATGCGAATCACCAGTCTCGATGCGCGGCGGCAGTTCGTCGCAGTGCGGCGGCAGATAGCTCAGGATCTCGGTGAGCATGTCGAGCACACCCTCGGTGGATGTCACGGCAGACGCAGTCCCCGAGGCGCTGGCATGAATCGGGGCGCCGCCCAGTTCGTCGGGCCCGATGGCCACGCCGGTCATCTCGCGCACCGGAACGGGGCCACTCACGAAGGCATAGGCGTCGTCGGACATCACGACGACATCGGACAGCCCGATCAGCAGGGCGATGCCCGAGATGGCCTGCCCTGTCACTCCAGCCAAGACCGGGACCACTCCCGAGCACCGCACGAGCACCCGCGCGGCTTCGCCCCAGCCGTGCAGCGCCGCGACTCCATAGTGCGCGTCGGCGCCGCTGGACGACAGCATGAGCACCACCGGCAGGCGCTTTGCGAGCGCCGTCTGCAGGCCTGCGACGATGGTCTCGCTGTCGGCTGGCGACAGGGCCCCGCGCCGGTGAGGGCTGTCGGCAGAGATGAGCATGGCCGTCCGCTCGCCGAGGGTGGCGATGCCGGCCGTGACATGTCCGCCCGCACCGGCGCGCAGCTGCAGGTCCACTGCCGTCAATCTATGCGGCAGTGACGCCGGGGATGCGACGGGACACGCTGCGGATCACCGAGCGCAGCATGTCGCGGGCCGCGGCCGCCGGCGCCGAGAGCATCCCGCGGCGACGGATGGCCAGCGCAACCTGGCGAGGCGGCAGATCGGCAACCGTCAGCACGCTCCAGTCGCCCCGGTCGGTCCAGACGGGGATGGAGGTGATGGGCACGATGGCCGGCCCGTAACCCTGGAACGCGAGGGTGGCGGTGAGCCGGATGCCGTCGAGCTGTGCCATCGTCCGCAACGCCACGCCGCGCCGTGCCGCAGCCGAATCGATGAGCATGCGCATCACCGAGCCAGGCGGTCCGAGCAGCAGCTCGTGCTGCTCGAGTTCAGCGAAGCTCACCTCACGATCGCCGAGCGCCGCGAGCGCGTGCCCGGTGGGGGCGATAACCACGAACTCTTCAGCGAACAGCGGTGTGGCCACCAGCTCCTCGTGATCGAGCGGGGCGTTCACCACCGCAAGATCGAGCTCGCCGCCCTCGAGCAAGCGGGTGAGCGCCAGGGTCGTGGCGTCGACCACCGTGGCGTCGACATCTGGGTGGTGCCGACGCAGTTCGTCGAGGAAGGGCGGCAGCAGCCAGCGTCCGGGGGTGCCGATGATGCCCAGATGCACATCGCCGGTGACATGCGACGTCATCGACGCCACGTCAGCCCGCATGGCTGCGATCTCGCCGTTGATGCGCTTGGTACGCGCAAGCACGACTTCACCCTCGGGCGTCAACGACCCCGCAGCGCGATCCACGAGCACAGCGCCCAGTTCGTCCTCGAGCTTTGCGACGTGGCTGGACACGTTCGACTGCACAGTGCGCAGCGCCCGTGCCGCTGCTGAGAACCGGCCGTGCGCAGCAACCGCAGCCAGAGCGTCGAGGTACTTCAGGTCCATGCGGCCACGCTAGCGCCCGGTTGCCGTCCATCTCCAAAAGAGATTGAAACTATCTGCGCTAACTGCTGGCCCGATAATAGGACCCGGGGTAATTTGCTCGTGAGCGGTTACCCCACACCGCTCCACATATCGCACCGCCGCACGGTGTCCCCCCACCCAGGCGGGCGAGTGCCGGATCGGAAGCCCCCGCTCCGACCGGCGATAGGTCGAAAGCGTCCCCCACGCCCAGCGACCTCAGCGAAGAAGCCGGCCCTCCCCCCGGGCCGGCTTCCTCGCGTTCACAGGCCCAGCTAGAGCGAGGCTCGGATGATGTTGAGCGCCGAGCCGGCCTTGAACCACTCCACCTGGTCATTGCTGAACGTGTGGTTCGCTTGGAATGAGAACGTGTCGCCCGACGGCTTGCGCACCTCGACGGTGACGGGGCGCCCCGGCGCCAGATCGGCGAGCCCCACCACCGAGATCCGGTCGTCCTCATCGATGCGGTCGTAGTCGGCGGGGTCCGCGAACGTGAGCGGCAGCATGCCCTGCTTCTTCAGGTTGGTCTCGTGGATGCGGGCGAAGCTGCGGCACAGCGCGACCAGGCCGCCCCGGAAGCGCGGCTCCATGGCGGCGTGCTCGCGGCTCGAGCCCTCGCCCATGTTCTGGTCGCCGATCACCACCCAGTTCACGCCGGCGGCGTGGTATGCCCTCGCGATCTCCGGGTACGGCTGCGTCTCGCCGGTCAACTGGTTCTTGCCGTGCCCCACGTCGTAGCCGTCAAAGGCATTCACCGCACCGAGGTACAGGTTTCCCGAGATGTTCTCGAGGTGGCCCCGGTAGCGAAGCCACGGGCCGGCCATGGAGATGTGGTCGGTGGTGAACTTGCCCTTGGCCTTGACCAGCACCGGGAGATCTGCGTAGTCGTTGCCGTCCCACGCGTCGAACGGCTCGAGTACCTGCAAGCGGTCCGACGTCGGTGAGACCCGCACCTCGACGCTGCCCCGGTCAGCCGGCGGGGCCACGAATCCGCTCTCGCCGGGATCGAAGCCGGCCGGCGGCAGTTCGACACCCACCGGCGTCGGCAGCGTGACCGGCTCCCCGGCATCGGTGTGCAGCACGCCGTCGACGGGATCGAAGTCGAGCGTTCCCGCCAGCGCCAACGCCATGACGGTCTCGGGCGAGGTGACGAATGCCAGCGTGGCGGCATCGCCGTCGTTGCGCTTGGGGAAATTGCGGTTGTAGGACGTGACGATCACGTTTGCCTGGCCGGGCACGTAGTTCTCGTCGCCGGAGCGGTCCCACTGGCCGATGCAGGGTCCGCAGGCGTTCGCCAGCACGGTGGCGCCCAACGCCTCGAAATCGGCGAGCAGCCCGTCTCGTTCGATGGTGGCCCGCACCTGCTCCGAGCCAGGGGTCACGAGCAGCTGTGTCCGTGCCCGCAGCCCCTTGGCAGCGGCATCACGGGCGATCGAGGCAGCCCGGGTGATGTCCTCGTAGCTGGAGTTGGTACAGCTGCCGATGAGCGCTGCGCTGATCTGAAGCGGCCAGCCCTCGGCTTGGGCCTCCGCTCCCAGGGCGGATACCTCGCGGGCGAGGTCGGGGGTATGCGGGCCGTTGATGTGAGGCCGCAGCTGCGACAGGTCGATCTCGATGACCTGGTCGTAATGGGCGCCAGGGTCGGCCATCGCCTCGTCGTCGGGCCGCAGATGCTCGGCGACCGCATCGGCCGCGTCGGCCACCCCAGATCGCCCGGTGGCCGACAGGTAGCGGGCCATCGCAGCGTCGTAGCCGAACAGCGATGTGGTGGCGCCGATCTCGGCGCCCATGTTGCAGATTGTGCCTTTGCCGGTGGCGCTGAGCGATTCGGCGCCCGGGCCGAAGTACTCCACGATCGCCCCGGTGCCGCCGGAGACCGTGAGGATCTCCGCCACCTTCAGGATCACGTCCTTCGGCGCACTCCAGCCGGACAGTTCGCCGACCAGGTGCACGCCGATGACCTTGGGCCACCGCACGTTCCAGGCGAAGCCGGTCATGACATCGACGGCGTCGGCGCCGCCCACGCCGACTGCCACCATGCCCAGCCCGCCGGCATTGGGCGTGTGGCTGTCGGTGCCGATCATCATCCCGCCGGGGAAGGCGTACTGCTCGAGCACAACCTGGTGGATGATGCCGCTGCCCGGCTTCCAGAAGCCTGCGCCGTAGCGGGCGCACACGCTCTCGAGAAAGTCGTAGACCTCCTCGTTGTTCTCCGAAGCGGCGAGCAGGTCGCGCTTGCCGTCCTCGCGAGCTTGGATGAGATGGTCGCAGTGGGTGGTGGTGGGCACCGCCACCTCGTCCAGCCCCGCAGTCATGAACTGGAGCCACGCCATCTGTGCAGTGGCGTCCTGCATGGCGACGCGGTCGGGTGCCAAGTCGACGTAGGAAGCACCCCGCTCGAGTTCCTGGTCACGGTGGGAGAGGTGCGCAATCAGGATCTTCTCCGACAGCGTGAGCGCGCGGCCCAGCCGCTCACGTCCGAATGCCACGGCATCGGCCAGCCCGGCGTACACCCCTTCGATCAGCTCAATCGGAGTACTCGCGTGAACGGCCATGGACAACTCCCTCTTAGTGGGCGAGAGTGCCGGCAGGCGTCCGCTACTGCGGGGGCGGTACGGCGTCCGCCGGCGGGGGTTTCAATCTAGAGGCTCACCCCGGATTCACTCCCGGAGCTGCGCCGCTCTCGCTCACGCCGGACTCTCGGCCGAGCCTGCGGATAGTTGTGCTTACTAGGGTCATGGGCGTGACTGCGGGTGGTGCCCCGCTGGCACCGACCTACGAGCATGATGAGGCTCCAACCCGAAGGATCGTCGCGGGTCTCGGCGGGCAACTTGCACTGCTGATGGTGGTGCCGCTGGCGATCCTTCCGGCCCTCGTGGTTCAGCTCGCCGGAGAATCCGACGCGGTGGCCGCACGAGCCGTCGTGGCATCGATGGTGGTGTGCGGTCTCACGACGCTGGCGCTCACCGTGCGCTTGGGACGGCTGCGCAGCGACAGCCTCTATGTCGCCACCGTCGATCTGGTCAGCTTGCCGTTCTGCATTCTGGCGCTGGCAAGCGGGGGCCCGGCCACACTGGCGGCTCTGGTGGTGGTCTCCGGGCTGTTCCAGGTGGCGATCGGCCTGCGGATGTCGTATCTGCGACGGTTGGTGACGCCGCAGGTGCGCGGCACGGTCCTCATTCTGGCCTTTGCGGCATTGGTGCCGGTGCTCGCCGACGCCGGCAGCGCCGTGGAGCAGCGCCTCGATTGGTTTGTGCCGGTCAGCGTCGTTGGGACGGCGGTCACCATCGTGCTCATCTCGGTGTGGGGCCCGCGGCCGTGGCGGATCTGGGGACCTGCACTGGGACTGGTGGTCGGGCTGGGGGTCGCGGCCGGCCTGGGTGCCTACGACTTCGAACTTGTTGCTGACGCTGCATGGATCGGCTTCGCGGATGTTGGCAGCAGCCCGGGATGGGGCATCGATTACGGCACGTTTGCCTCGATGCTGCCCTCCTTCCTGATCGTGTCTTTCGCCATCCTCGTCCGCATGCAGGGAATTTCGTCGAACACGCAGATGGTCTCGTGGCGCACCTCTCGTGCTCTGGACTTCCGTGAAGTGCAGCGCGCCAACTGGCGCATGGGTGTCGGAACGATGCTGTCGGGCGCCGCCGGGTCATTGCCGGTCACGATTGCCGGCGTCGGCCCCGCCTTCATCAACCAGACCCGATGCGCGTCGCGCCGCATGGGCACCATTGCCGGCTGCTTCTTCCTGCTGGCGGCGTTTGTCCCAAAGCTGCGGGCGATCGCCGTGGCGATCCCGCGTCCGATACTGGCCGCCTACGTCATCGTCGCCCTGATCCCGCTGGTACTGCGCGTCGTGATCAGCTCCGTGCAGCGCCTGCGAAGCACGCGCGATGCGCTGGTCATCCTGCTGCCGCTGGCAGTAGGGCTGTGTGTCGAATTCGGCGTGATGTCGTTTCCGCCGGACACCGTGTGGCACGCCGTGTCGCAGAACGGCCTGACCGCCGGGAGCCTGGTGCTGGTGGTTGCGGCCATCCTCAACAGCCTCATAGGGCGCCGGGCGAGCTTGGAGGTTGAGCTCAGCGCCCGCAGCACGGGGGAGTTGAGGCGCTTCGTGACCGACTTCGCCGAGCGGCAGGGCTGTGACGAACACAGCGTCGAGCGATTGGAGGCTGCAGCCGAGGAGGCGCTCGCCGCCCTCAGCGAGCATGCATCGTCGAGATCGCTGAATGGCACGCGGCGAGTGCGGGTGGCGCTGGGAAGGATCCGGTCAGGAATCGAGCTGGAGTTCGTGAGCGCGCCGAGCGATGGGCAGAATCTTGAAGAACGCATCGCACTGCTCGCCGAGCCTGAGGCCGAGACGATGGAAACCACGATCGAGCGTGATGCCGCGCTGCGGCTGCTGCGGCACTACGCGAGCAATGTCAGCCATCGGCAGTACCTCGAAGCGGAGATCCTGACTGCGGTTGTCTCCGATGCCGGTTCCCCCCGACGTTCGCGATGGGCGAGGCTTCAGGGGCGGACTTCGTAGTAGAGGTTCGCGGCGTCGTTGAAGTCGTGCTCGGTGAAGCGTGTGAAGCCTGCGGCTGCAGTCATCTCGCGGGCCTTGTCGGGATAGAGACCGAGGGTGCCCAATCCCATGCCGCCCGGCTCGCTCAGCGCCGACTGCAGGCAGCTCGTGATGGAGAAGCCGTAGAACATGGCCAGCATGGGGTTGCGCTGGTCGAGGTTGAAGTCGCCCTTGGAGCGGATGTCCTTGATGAGCAGCGTGCCGTCTGCATCGAGCGCAGCCCAGATGGCATCCAGCGCCACGTCGGGACGGGGCATGTCGTGGAGGCAGTCGAATGTGAGCGCCAGATCGAAGTCGCCGGTGGCGGGCACATCGGCAGCTCCGGCCTCGATGAAGGTCGTGTTCTCCAAACCCTCGTCCTCGGCACGTTCGGTCGCCTGCTGAACGGCGATGGCCGACGGATCGAAGCCGACGACCTCGGTGTTGGGCCACTTCTGCGCGATCAAGCAGGCCGACACGCCCGCTCCGCAGCCGACGTCCAGCACCTTGGCGCCGCGTTCCAGCTTGTCCACGACGCCGTCGAGGCCGTTCAGGATGACCGAGGTGAGATTCTGGCGGCTGAACGGCCCGGTGGTGCGGGCGAGGCCGGCAGCTGCGCGGGGACCTTGCTGCTCGTAGGTCATGCCGATGCCGGTGCGGAACGAGTCGAGGATCAGGTCCAAGACCTGGTCGCCGAGCCCGCCGCGAAAGGCGCCCATGGCGAAGTGCAGCGAGCCCTCCTCATCGACGAGCAGCGCCTCGGCCTCGGGTGACAACGAGAAGGCACCGTCGTCGTGGGCGACGAGGCCGGCAGCGGCCACGCCGTACAGCCACTCTCGCACCAGCCGCTCGGCGAGGCCGGTCGCCTCCGCCACGTCGTGGCTCGTAGCGGGCTGGGTTTCCGAGAGGGCTGCGAACAGCCCGAGCTGGTCGCCGACGTGCAGCATCGCCGACACCATCTCGCCCTTCTTGTACGTCCACACTTGGAAGGCGAGCTTCTTCAGGACATCAGGGTCAATCTCACGCTGCTCGGTTCCTGTCTCAGCCATCCGCAAGACGCTACTCGCCCATTCGGCTCGGCCTCTGGCGTGGTCGTTCAGGCGGTGCAGAGGGGGTCATCGCCGGCGGGGGGCTGGTGAAAGCACAGGATCGCCTCGACACCGACGTAAGTGAACTCCCATGGCTCGGGTACCGGTCCCTGCCGGCCGCCGTCAGGGGGGTAGCTCGGGATCCAGCCGTGCTTCTTGGCGATTGCGAAGTTGTCGGCCGAGATCCACTCGTAGGCGGGCGAAGAACCGAAGTGAGCGTGCCCCGCTTGGCCGATGTCGATCGCATATCCCGTGTGGTGCTTGGAGTATCCAGGCGGCGCCGACATCTTCAGGCGCTCGGCCAAGTCATCGAATGCATACGGCGCCTCGAATGGACGCAGGAACACCGCTCGCTGGTACCGGTGCCCGCGGTAGGCAGATTTCAACTCCAGCTCGAAGCCGTGCTCGGCCGCGTCCTGCTCCAGGGCCAGCCACGCCACGGCGGCGGGACGCTGCAGCGCCAGGCCATCGTCGATAAGGCGCATCAGTGCGTAGTCGGCTGGCAGTGGCCGGCGCTGGTAGCCGCGTTCGACGGCTTCGGTACGGACCTGCTCGTCCATCTCGGCCGAGTCGGTGATCGTCGGCGAGGCTGAGATCGACGACAAGTTCGGCAGCTCTGCCGTGGTGAACAGCTCGTTGAAATCCGGGCCGGTGAAGTGAGGGAAGGACAGCGAGTCGAAGCCTGCGGGCGCCGGCTCCTGCCAGCGCGACACGGGCTCGTCGAGGTCCGGCGGAGGCGCCCACGGCCCCATGATCGGCTCGCGAATCCAAGCGCTCGACTCGGCGACCGCTGCTCCGAGCGGGCGCGGCAAGACAAGGGTCGTCAGACCGAGTGTCAGGGCGGCAATCGCCCAGCAGCAGCGCCGCCAGCGTGAGGAGGGGGTATCAGGCGACGCCAGCAGGCTCATCAGTCCCAACCAGCGTGCGGTACAGGTCTGCGTAGAGACCCTCTGCGGCGAGCAGTTCGAGGTGGCGACCCTGCTCGACGAGACGCCCTCGATCGAGCACCAGGATCTGGTCGGCATCGGCGATGGTCGAGAGTCGGTGAGCGATGACCACCGCGGTGCGACCGGCGAGTGCCGTCGCGAGCGCGCTCTGCACCAGCGCCTCGTTCTCGCTGTCGAGATGGCTGGTGGCCTCGTCGAGCACCACGATCGCAGGATGCTTCAACAGCACCCGGGCAATCGCGAGACGCTGTTTCTCGCCGCCGGAGAGCCGGTAGCCGCGTTCGCCCACGACAGTGTTCCAGCCCTCCGGCAGGCTCCCGATCAGCTCGTCGATGTGCGCCGCCCGGCAAACCGCGGCAAGTTCCTCGTCGGTCGCGCCCGGTCGGGCATAACGCAGGTTGGCCGCGATGGTGTCGTGGAATAGGTGCGGATCCTGCGAGACGACGCCGATGTGAGATCGCAGCGATGCTGACGTGACATCGCGCACGTCGTGCCCGTCGATGGACACGGCGCCGCTGTCGACGTCGTACAGCCTGGCAATCAGCGCAGCCAGAGTCGTCTTGCCGGCGCCTGACGGTCCGACGAGCGCAACCGTCTGGCCCGGCTCGATGACTGCGGACACGCTGTCGAGCACCGGTCCCGCCGCGGTGTCGCTGTGTTGATGGGGCGTCGCAGGTGCTCCGCCCAGCTCGAGCAGCATCTGGCTGTCGGCGGCGGGGTAGGTGAAGATCACGTCGCGCAGTTCGATCCGCCCGTCCACGGACTCGAGCTCGACGGCGTCTGAGCGGTCGTCAATCGGGTTCGGCAGGTCGAGCACCGCGAACACGCGCTCGAACGAGACCAGCGCTGTCATCACGTCGACCCGGGCGTTCGTGAGGCTGGTCAGCGGCATGTAGATCCGCACCACCATCAACCCCATGGCCACCAGCGTCCCGACCGTGAGCGCGCCCGAAATCACCAGATGTGCGCCGACCCAGTACAGCATCGCGGCCCCGACGGCCCCCACCAGGCTGAGGCCGATGAAGAACGCTCGCCCGTAGAGCGCACTGCGCACGCCGATGTCGCGCACGGTCCGCGCCGAGCGGCTGAACCCAGCCCGCTCGATGTCATGCCGCCCGAACAGCTTGACCAGCAGCGCGCCGGCCACATTCAAGCGCTCGGTCATCACGGTGTTCATCGCTGCGTTGTGCTCCATGCTCTGGCGCGTCAACGCTTGCAGCCGTCGGCCCACTCGCTTCGTCGGTGCAATGAACACCGGCAGCAGCGCGAGCGCGAGCAGCGTCAGGCGCCACTCCAGTGCCAGCATGGCCACGAGCGTCGTGGCGAGCACGATCGTGTTGGACACCACCGAGCTGAGCGTGCCGGTGAACGCCCGTTGGGCGCCGATGACGTCGTTGTTCATGCGGCTGATCAACGACCCGGTCTGCACGTGGGTGAAGAACGCGATCGGCATCCGCTGCACGTGGTCGTACAGGCCGACTCGCAGGTCGAAGATGAGCCCTTCGCCGATGCGCGCCGACCACCAGCGCTCGATGAACGACAGGCCGGCCTCGCAGAACGCCGCTGCCACGATGATCGCTGCCAGCACGTTGAGCTGCCACCGGTCTCCCGCTGGAATGGCCTCGTCGATGATGCGCCCGAACAAGATCGGCGGCACCAGGAACGCCAGTGCTCCGAGCAGTTGCGCTGCGAGGAATCCCGTCAGCATCATCCGGTACGGCAGTGCCAGAGCCGCTGCTCGGCGGACGGTGCCCGGCGCTAGGTGACGTCCTTCCACACCGGCCGGGTCGTGCCCCATCGCGCCGTGTGCTGATTCCAGCGACTGCATGAATCGAACGATACGAGCCGTTCAGGCCACGGATTCGGTTTTGGCGTGACTGTTCAGACGTAGGGCCAGCGGCGCTTTGAGGCTGCCGTGGCGGCAGAGGCTTCATCGGGCCGCGTGGGTTCGGTAAGTGCCCAGCGGCGGCGCCATGCCGAAGCCGTGGGGCCCTCGAGACCCGGGCTGTCGGCGCTGTGCAGGCGCCGGCGGGCCGCGAACCAGTTGCCGGTGGCGGTCTCGTCCGCGAGCCCCTCCACTGCGGCTTGTAGCCGCCGAGTGAAGCGGCGGTTGTTCTCGCCCTCGTCGAAGCTCAGCGGGCGGCCGAAATTGATCACCGAGCAGGCTCGCCTGGGCCACGCACGGCCCTTGCGCAAGATGTCGAAGGTGCCCCGGATGTGCACGGGCACCACCGGTACGCCCGCCTGCTTGGCCAGGAAGGCCGCACCGGGCCGGAACTGCTGACCCCAGCCGTCGCGGGAGCGACCTCCCTCCGGATAGATCACCAAGCTCCAGCCGCCGCGTAGCAGCGTCACCGCCTTGTCGATGGTCCGGCGGTTCAGTGCAGTTCGCTCGATGGGGATGGCGCCGACGAACAGTGCAGAGATCGCCGAGGTCGCCCGGTTCCCGAAGAAATAGTCGGCCGCAGCGCCGACCACGAGCCGGTTGCACCACGGCTCGGGAACGGAGGTGGCGATGACCGCGGTATCGACATGGCTCTGGTGGTTGGCTGCGAACACCGCCGGACCGTCGAGTTCGCTGAGCCGGTCCACGCCCTTGATCGTCGGCTGGGCGTAATAGCGCACCAGTGCGCGGACAATCGTGTCCCGCGCAACCCGGCGGGCAACCCGAGCCGGGAAGCGCCGAGCCCAGTCAGTGTCATAGTTCGCGCCGGCGTTGACCGGCAGAGGCGTCTGACCCTGAGGGGTTGCGGCCGCTCGCAGCGGGAAGTCGGCGCCTCGCATGATGCGAGTCACCGACGCCCTCGTGCGCTGAGCGCGCTTGGCCCCGAGGTGGGAGATCCCCGGCTTCTCAGACGACATCGGCCATCAACATGGGCGGATTATGGAAATGAGTGATCGAGGGGTCGCGCCCGACCACGTCGGTTGCCATCTCGAGCGCATCATTCATCGTCGAAGCCGAACGGAAGCCCATGCGCTGGGTGGCGGCCTTGTCGCCTCCGACGATGATCACCCCCCCCAGATGCTCGAGCGCATGCGCGCACCAGTACCACATGTAGAACGGGTGCACGCCGTGGTAGGCGTACGAGGTCCGGTACAGGTGCCGGTACCACTCGTCTTCGGCATAGCGCTTCTCGTACCGATGCTCGATGACCTCCGGATCGGTGGTGTCGGCGAGCACCTCTTCGAAGAAGTCGATGTAGCTGGGATGGTGCACCGGGTGGAACTCCCACGGCGTGGGGTGCGTCATGATCACCACGCCGCCTTGGCGGACGAGCGGCTTGCCCCGGTACAGGTTGAAGAAGTAGCCGAGTCCCAGGCACGCCACCAGGATCGGGTTCATGATCGAGTTGACGTTGTAGGGGCAGATGTAGGGCAGCCCCATCGTCATCACGTCGGTCTGGCCCTCCACCCGCACCAGGTGCTGGCGGTAGACGTTCTCCAGCGTCTGGCGGTGCACGGCCTCGACCTCGCCGGCCTGCACCGATGTCAGCCCGTACGGCGCCCGGATGCCTTGGAAGATGCGCCGGGCCTGCCGGCGCGACATCAGGTCGAGCGCCGTCTTGGTGCCCATCAGCATCATGCGGTCTCGCGGCGTCATCTCCCACTCGCGGCGCTTCAGGAAGTCGTACGGCGAAGGGAATTCGTTGTTGTTGAGCGTCGTCTCGATCTGGAACACCTTCACACCCGCTTCTGCCAGCAGGCGTCCTTGGCGCCAGTTACGAGTGTGCAGCTCCGAGCTCTCAGGGTCCATGAAGGATGTCGAGTGCAGCATCGTGTGCACGTTGTGGTGGTGGCGCAGCGCCGTGTAGGGCGACAGGCCGGTAGCGACGCTCTTGTGGCCGCCGTCCATCGACACCAGGTTGATGTTGACGTACACCAGCAGGTCCGACTCGGCGGCGCGCTTGGAGATCACCACCTCCTCGCCCGCGTCGGTGGTGCCCAGGTGCGTGAGCGCGTCGGGATCCTCGGCGTCGAAGTTGTAGAGCTGGCCGTGGGGGGCGAAGGCGTCGTAGACGCGGTCGCCGACGGCGTGGCGCAGCTCTGCTTCGGTCATGCGGCGATGCAGCGCAAGTGCGGCGATGAGCTCGACGTCGTCGACGCCTGCGGCGGCCGCCATGTCCAGGACCTGCTCGATGATCCGGCCGCGGATGTCGGGGGCGGCCATCGGGGGCAGCGGGAGCGAGAGGTCGTCGAAGGCGATGGTCAGCTTCATGCCCGGCTGCATGTATGCGGCGAGGGGATCGCGATCGCCCAGCGGATTGGCCAGAGCCTCGGCGATGGCGCGTTCCGGATCGCGCACCGGGTCCAGCGGCTCGTTGGGATACACGACCCGGCTGCCGACGGGCAGCTTCTCCAGGCGGAGCCCCTCGCCGTGGTGGAACAGGATCGGCGGAGTTGTGCGATCCACCTCGAGCACAAGGCCCTTGCGCGCGGTCACCGTAGTGACCCTGCGGCGCGGGCCCTGCGGGACCGGTGCGTGCGGTCCAGCCGGTCGGTGTTGGCGCGAACCCGGAACGGCGGCGCTATGGGCAGCAGGGGCCGGGGGCCGCCGGGGGAGCGCTCCCAGTTTTCGCACAGCCATCCCCGCTTGTCAGCGATGGTCACCAGCCGAGTCTCGGGGTTGACCGCCACCGGATAGCCCACGGCCTCCAGCATGGGCATGTCCGAAGCTGCATCGGCATACGCCACGCCCTGTGCCAAGTCGAGTCCTTCCTCCGCTGCCCAGTCCACCATCATCTGGGCGCGCACCTCGCCGGTGGGCGGCACGTCGATCATCTCGCCGGTATAGCGCCCCTCGCGGCTGTCGATGCGCGCTGCGATGATGTGGTCGAACAACGGCGCCAGTGGCTGGACCGCCAGCTCGAGGGCACCGGTGATGAGCACCGTGCGATGTCCGGCGGCTCGATGCTCACGCACCCGTCGCAGCCCTGCCGGGAATGCCTTGGTCAAGAACAGGTGGCTGAGCATCTCCGCCGAATCGGCGTCGAGCTGGCCCACCGGCGCACCCCTGTAACGCCGGTAGAAGTAGCGCAGGAAATCGGTGCGGTCGCGGCGGTCCCTTCGCCACAGGCCGGGTGTCTCCGCGAGGGTGCGCAGGGCGAAGCGCACTCGCTGGGGAGTATCGAGCCGCCGGGTTGCGAGCCATGCGTAGGTCTCGACCACATTGCTGGCGATCAGGGTGTTCTCGAGGTCGAATGCGGCGAAATGGCGTGCCGGGTCCAGCACTGCGGCGCGCAAGCGCTCGTTGCGGCTGGGCCCGGTGCGGGGCTGGGGCGTGGTCTTGACGCGTGCCTGGGCGATGACGGTCGGCAAATGCACGTCGGCGATGTAGGTGGCCCAGTCGATGACCCGGGGGTCGAAGCCGAAGCGCTCGCGGTCGGCAGCAGGCAGTGATTCCCACAGCTCGGTCGTGCGGTCGATCTCGTACAGCGCTTCGCATTTGCCGTAGGCGCCGTACAGCAGGACGTAATCGCGGATCTGCTCGAGTCCGGCTCGCCGCTGCGCGAGCCGGATGGTGAAGTCGTTGCGGCCTCGCATCGGCAGGCGGTGCACCACCTTCTCTGCTGTGTTGAACAGCGACATGGCCCGATCGAGCTGCTCTTCCAGGCCGCTCGCTCCGGCGTAGTTCCACTGGGTGCTGGCCGTGGGATGACCCTTGGCGTCATAGACGGGGTGGTCTTGGAACCATTGCATGGTCGTCTCGGTCAGCACCTTGAAGCGCAGCGGGTTCACCGCACCCGAGGCCACCTGGAAGATCTCCGGCTCGGGCACCGGGCCCCGCGCCGCGACGGCGATGATCGCTGCGGCAACCATGTCGACCGGGATGACGTCGATGATGCCTTCGGGGTAGCCCGGGAAGGTGTCGAGCTCGCCTTTGGCGAACGACACGAACAGCGGCTCGGCCATGCGGAAGCCGCGGATCCAACCCGGCGACGGTTCGGCGAAGGCCGATTCGATGATGGACGGGCGAACGATGGAGATGGGCACATCGCCCTGCAGCTCCACCAGCGCCTGCTCGCCCAGCGCCTTCGAATACGTATAGACGTCGGGCCATCCCAGCGAGGTCGCGCGGCTGCGGCCGGCGGTGATCATCTCGGCGTCCACCCATTCCCGACGCAACTGCTCGGTCTTGGCGGCCAGCAGCGGTAGGCCCGCAGGGCCGAGTTCCTCACGCGCGTCACGATGGAAGCGGCGCAGGCGCTCGGGGGAGCGGCTGGCGGCGTCGAGATCGGCGCGGGTACGGCGTGCGGCGGACACCTCGGCGCGCCAGTCGACGTCCATCGAGAACGGTGTGTCGGCTAGGAACACCTCGGCCGCTGAACCCCGCCGATTCCCGGCGACATAGCACGTCGACACAGCGATGAAGTGGGGCGTGGCGCCTTGGGACTGGCATGCCTCGAGCAATCGGTTGGGACCGAGGAGATTGGTCTCGATCGATGCGTCCAGCGGGCTGTCGAAGCTGACGCTGGCGGCAGCGTGGATGATGACGTCGCAGCCGCAGAGCAGCTCGAGGTCGCCGGGGGAGAGGCCGAGGCCGTCGACACTCACATCGCCGGACACTGCCGTGATGCGCCGGCTGCAGATCTCGTCGAAGTCGCTGCCCCACGCAGCACGGAGACGCTCGAATGCGTCGTTGCGCAGAATCTCGCGCTGCACGCGCCGGTTCACGTCGGTGCGACGGCCCGGCCGCACCAGCAGCACCAACTCGCAATCGGGCACCGAGCGCAACAGCCGCTCGACGAGCGCCGTGCCCAAGAAACCGGTTGCACCGGTGATGGCGATGCGCTTTGCGGTCAACGCGTCGGCGATCACGACGTGTTGTTTAGCCCCAACGAGCGCCAGATACGCGCACGACCGCCTAATTCGCCCACGCCTCAGGTCGCGGAGAGCTCGGCGAACAGTCGGGCGCACGCCCTGACCGCTCGCCAGCCGCATGACAGGGCGTACCGCTCGTAGTCGCTTCCGGGGGGTCCGAAGGTGGCCAGGTCGCGGCATGCCGGTGCGTCGGCGGCGCCGCAGCGCTGCCACAACTGATCCAGGTACTCGTCGTCGCCAGGTGGCGGATCCTGTGGCGACCGGCCGGCCAGTGCTGGCGGAGCGCCGTCATCGCCCATCAGCAAGACGCAGTCTCGTGTGGTGCGGCCGCCGCAAGTCCAGCCAAAGCTGGCGTAGGCCGAACCGCCTGGTGCCGACAGCACCAGCTGCGCGCAGGCGCGGCTGCTGCCGTCGGCGCACGCCGCCCACCAGCCGTCCAATTCGGGAATGTTCCCCGGCGCCGGAGATTCGGCATCGAATTCGATGCCGAGCAGGCCGGCGTCGGCGCCCGGATCGCCGAGCAACACGCTGCAGTGCAGGTTCTCGCGC
The DNA here is from genome assembly GCF_028283155.1 of Candidatus Poriferisodalis multihospitum. NCBI lineage: Bacteria > Bacillati > Actinomycetota > Acidimicrobiia > Acidimicrobiales > Candidatus Poriferisodalaceae > Candidatus Poriferisodalis > Candidatus Poriferisodalis multihospitum. The sequence continues at coordinate 122,749 of NZ_JAPYOK010000100.1, forward strand.
CCCCCGCAGCTGAATGCGAAGGCCTCATAGTCGCTGCCCGCGGGCGACTCGTACAGCAAGGCATTGCAGGCGCTGGCCGAGCCCTGTCCGCACACCACCCAGAGCTCGTCAAGTGCTGGATCATCTCCGGGTGGGCTGTCGTCTGGATCGAAGAGCGCAGGCGCGCGCACCAGCGCTGCGGGCAAGGCCGCGTCACGCTCCTGCGCAGGGGAGGGCACCCCGGTGTCCGCCGATGTCGTGGATCGTGGAGCGCCGGTGTCGAGCGCGCAGATGTCGCGGGCGATGTCGGCGAGCGGCTCGTCGGCAGGGTCGAGCGGCAACGACAGCTCCGTCGCATCGGCCAGGCCGAGGGCCGCGGCCAGACGTTCGCGCTCGCATGCCGTGAGGTCGTCAGAGCTGCTCGATTCACCGTCGCCGGGCGTCAGTCCCGAGCCGCTGCATGCTGCCGACAGCAGCACTGCCACAGCGCACCCGGCAAGCGCCCGCCGCAGAGTCACGCCGGCTTGGCGACTGTGCTGTTGGGCCGCGGCGCTGTCGGTGCGGCGATTCATCAGCGGCAAATCACGCCAGCTTCGCGGCGATAGACCCCACGGAGCGCAGGGCTGTGCCGTCGGCGCCTTGGGTGACGAAGCGGCGTGTGGGTCCTTCCAGCGCTTCGGCGATGAGATCCTCAAGCAGCTCGATGAGGCTGTCGCCCTCGTGCGACCAGAAGTACCAGCTCAGCGAGCCGGGAATCGGGTTGATCTCGTTCACCCACAGCCCGCTGGGGTCGTCGCCGCCATCCCAAAGGAAGTCGATGCGCATGACTGACCGGGCCATCACGAGATGGCTCACCTCCACCGCTGCGGCGCGCAGTGATGACTCGATGGCTGCCGGCAGCACGGCGGGCAGCTCCCGTGGCGCCGTGGCCATGCCGCCCCCGCCCGTTAGGTACTTCTCGGCGTAGGTGTAGATCGTGCTGTCGGTCCGCAGCGGCCGTTCCACGGCGCTCAGCCGCAGTTCCGGCCAAGTGCGTACGGAGATGTTCAGATCGGTGATGTCGCTGAGGTAGCGCTGCACAACAGCGCCGTCACGCAGCAGCGGTGACGAACGCGCCAGCGCCTGTGCCGTCGCGAGATCGTCGACAATCTCGATGCCGATGGAAGACCCGCCGAAACGAGGCTTGACGATCAGCGGAACTCCGTCCAGATCCGCCGCTGCATCGTCGCCTGGCAACTCGGGGGTGAGCAGCCACAGCGGCAGCGTGGGCAGACCGGCGGCTTCGGTGGCGCCGCTGAATGCCAGCTTGTCCATGCAGATGGCGGCACTGCGCTGCCCGGGACCGGTGTAGGCCAGTCCCGTCAGGTCCAGCAGGGCCGGCAAGCCGCCGTCCTCGCCGGGGCCGCCGTGACAGCAGTTGACCACGACATCAACCGGTACCGGCCGGCGACGCCGGTCGGCCCGTACGAAGCCCCCGTTCGGGTGGGCTGCCAGCTCCACTTCAGAGGCAGACCGCGGCAGGCCTTCGGCGAACGCCGAGGCCTCGATATCGGCGGGCACTTCGTGCCATGTGCCGACCGGCGACCAGTACAGCGCCACCGGGTTGCGCCCGGCATCGGCAAGCGCATGCACTGCCTGCAAACCCGTGAGGATCGAGATGTCGTGTTCAGGCGACGGTCCGCCGAAACACACGCCGGGACGGGTCATGGGCGCGCCCCCAACAGGCTGATCCACTTGGCCATGTGGGCCATGTTCTCATGGACGAGAGGCGATCAGGGGTAGTGGTCGGGGAGGTCGTTCTCGTAGAGGACAGCATCGCCGGCCCCGAGATGTGCGCGCACCCAGCGCACTGCTTCCTCGCGGCTTGCCATGCAGCGAACCGTGGCGCGATCGTCGGTGCGGTCGTGGATGAGGGTGCGTGCACCCCGCCCTCGTGTCGCTCGGCGCGCGGTGGCTCTGTCCCAGCCGGCAGCACCGCCCAGCAGCGCAATCCGGTTGGTGCGGCCCACGATGAGCACGTCGTCGGCTATCTCCGCGGCATGCTCGCCGAGCTGACGGTTCTCGTGCGCCTGGCTACGGCCGAGTTCGACCATGCCAGGCGTCACCACCACGCGCCGGCCGGCATCCGTGTTTGCCAGCATGGACAGCGCCGCGCGCGCGCCAGCCGGATTGGAGTTGTAGGTGTCGTCGATGACCATGACGCCCCCGGGGCTACGCCCAGCGGTGCGGCGGTGGTCGGGTGTCGGCAGGTCGCCTAGGCGGCTTGCGATGTCGGCGTCGGAGACGCCTAGCACCGATGCCGCAGCCACGGCGCACGCCACATTCGCGGGCGCTGCGCCGCCGAGCGGCCCGACGGCGATCTCCCTGCCGAACAGGGTGATGCGACGGGTCACTGCGGCTTCATTGACCAGTGCGTCGGCAGGCGCACTGGAAGGTGCATTGACGGGCAGCACCGTCACATCCGCGCTCGGATCCTGTGTCGAACACCGGATGACTCGCAGGCCCGAGGCGGCCAACCGGTCGGCCTCGGCGCTCAATCCGTAGGCGTCGACGTTGAGAATCGCCGTGCGACTCGTTGCGAAGATCTCCGCCTTGGCGGCCACGATGCGGTCGAGGCTGCCGAAGCGTTCGAGGTGAACCGGACCGATCGAGGCCAGTATCGACACCGACGGGCGTACCCAGCGGGTCATTGCGGCTATCTCGCCGGCGCCGAAAGTGCCCATCTCAGCGATGAACACCTCGGTGCCGGGAACCAGGTGCTCGTTGACGCTGCGACATATCCCTGCGGTGTTGTTGAAGCTGGCCGGCGTCGCCACCACTGCCCGGGATCCCTCCACTAACTGGCGCAGGTAACCCTTGATGGTGGTCTTGCCATACGAACCCGTCACCGCGACCCGCACCGGATCAACCTCGTCGAGCCGCTGTTGTGCGCGGTGCACCCAGCGACGAGACAGCACGGCTTCGAGCGGTGCCAACATCGCCAGCGAGACATCTACCCACAGCGGCATGCCGAAGAGCAGCACCGCGACCACCGGTTCAGCCAGTCCGGTCAGCAGTCCCACACCCACCAGCACCGCCCACAGCAGCGCCAGGGTGATCGCCACCGTGGCGAGTCGGCGCGTCCAAGCCAGCGGGCTTGATCGTCCCCGAATATCGAGGCCCTGCGGACCGACCGCGACGGCGGCCGCAGTAATCGCCGGCGCCCACCAGAACGTGCCGCTCAGCACCACGCCGGCCGCAGCCGCGAGTGCCAGCACGCGATTGTTCCTGTCGAGCAGCCACCAGCGCCGGGCGAATCGCGACGTTCGTCCGACCCCGTAGTGCTCACGCTGGGCCACCCGCAGCCAGCGAGCAGCCGAGATCATGCCGGCCACGACTGATGTCCACAGCACGATCTGGTTCATCGGATCCCGCTCGCAGGCAATCGTTCGCTAGGCACGCGCCTCAGAGGTTGTCACAGCACGTCGAGGCGCCGTGAAATGGCATCGGTGAGCGACGGTGCAGCCTCCGTCGGCACGAAGTGCCCCACGCCGTCGAGAACCGTCAGCCGGGCGTCGGCGAGGATTCCACAAGCCCGCCGCGCTACGTCCACTGGTGCCGAATCGTCGTCACGGCCCCACACCAGTTCCACCGGCTGGGAGATCTCGCCGAGCTGAGCTTCATAGGTCTCGTTGACAACCGTCACGAGCACATCTCGCATGACTCCGGTCGCGCTCCGGTAGTCGGCGCTGCCGAAACGCTGCCGCATGCGTTCCATGGCCTCGTCGCCGAACAAGCCGCGCCGGTGCAGCGTGCGAGCCAGGCGGTATCGCAGGGCTGGCGGCGCTGTGGGGCGGCCGGCTCGTCGAAGCAGCGGCACCCCGCACAGCACCAGCGCCGCGACAGCGTCTGGGAATCGCGTGGCCAGTTCGACCGCAACCCGTCCCCCGAAGCTGTGGCCGATCAGCACGACCCGCGGACCGCATTCGTCGAGCGCCGGACGGACCATCTCGGCATAGCCGGCGGCGCCGCACGGTGCTTCCGGCGCTGGGCTGGCGCCGAAACCGGGCAGGTCGAGGGCGATGGCGCCGGCGGTTCCTCGCGACTCGACAAGACCGGTCAGGGCCATGTCGAAGTCGGTGTGGCTGCGGCCCCAGCCATGCAGCGCCAGCACGTCGGCCGGCGGATCACCGACGCGGCTGCCGAACAGGCTGCCGCCGGCGAAACTCGAGAGCGGGCTCAGCGGGCGAGGACCTCCGAGTCGGGCCCAGGATGCGAGCGGTTGATGGCCGACAGCAGCGCTCGGAAGCTGGCGGTGACGATGTTCGCGTGCAGCCCGACGCCCCAGTACACGTCGCGAGAGGGTGTCTCGATCTCGACATAGGCCGCAGCAGTGGCATCCGCACCTGCCCCCACAGCGTGCTCGTGGTAGTCGACAAGACTCACTTCGACGCCGAGCGCGTCGGCCAGAGCGGTCTTGAAGGCAGACAGCGGACCGTTGCCGCGTCCCTTCGCGCGCACTTCGCCGTCGGGGCCCTTGATGGTGGCCTCCACCTCTGACTCGTCGGACGACTCAGAGTCGAAGTAGCTGCGATGGCCCAGGTAGGTGTACGGCGACTCGGCATGCAGGTAGGTCTCGTCGAAGGTCTTCTTGATGGCCTCCGGCAGGATCTCGCCGCCCTCGTCGGTGATCGCCTGGATCACGCTGCTGAACTCGATCTGCAGCCGGCGCGGCAGATCGAGGCCGAAGCTGTTCTTCATCACGTAGGCCACGCCGCCCTTGCCTGACTGGCTGTTCACGCGGATGACGTCCTGGTAGGTGCGCCCCACATGCGCCGGATCGATCGGCAGGTAAGGCACCTCCCAGAAGTCGTAGTCGTCTGCCAGCGCTTCGAAGCCTTTCTTGATGGCGTCCTGGTGGCTGCCGCTGAACGCCGTGTACACCAGGTCGCCGCCGTAGGGGTGGCGCGGATGCACCGGAAGCTGGTTGCAGTACTCCGCGATGCGGCGCAGGTGGTCGATGTGGCTGATGTCCAGCTCGGGATCGAC
>NZ_JAPYOK010000101.1:0-9722 GCF_028283155.1 Candidatus Poriferisodalis multihospitum
CTACGCACCCATGGCGTGGTAGCCGCCGTCCACGTGCACGATCTCGCCGGTGGTGCCGCCGAACCAGTCCGACATCAGCGCCAGGGTGCTGCGGGCCACTGCCTCGCTGTCGGTGATGTCCCAGCCCAGCGGTGCCCGTTCGGTCCAGGCGTCCTCGAACTCGGCAAATCCCGGGATCGACTTGGCAGCCATGGTGCGGATGGGTCCCGCCGAGATCAGGTTCACCCGGATGCCCTGCGGTCCGAGCGACTTGGCCAGATAGCGCGCCGCTGATTCGAAGGCCGCCTTGGCCACGCCCATCCAGTCGTAGACCGGCCACGCCACGCTGGCATCGAAGGTGAGCCCGACCACTGCGCCTTTGGCCTCCGCCAGCAATGGCGCCATCGGCGACGTCAGCGAAGCGAGGCTGTAGGCGGAGATATTCAGCGCCGTGGCGACATCCTCCCAGGGGGCGTGGAGGAAATTGCCTCCCAGGCAGCTCGCCGGCGCGAAACCAATGGCATGCAGCAGACCGTCCAGTCGGCCCCAGCGCTGCTCCAGATCGGCTCGCACAGCCTCGATCTCGTCGGGCAGGGTGACGTCGCACGGCAGCACATCGGGCGGGTCGGGCAGCCGCCGGGCCGCTCGCTCGGTAAGCCGGATGCCCCTGCCGGCGCCGGTGAGCACTACCTCGGCGCCGTGCTCCTGCGCCAAGCGGGCCACGTTGAACGCCAGCGAGGCATCGGTCAGCACGCCGGTGATGAGGAACTTCTTGCCTTCCACGATTCCGCTGCCCGCCACGCTCTCGCCTCCGCTGGGTGTCTGGGCGCTGCCGCGTACAGCACCGTTCTTCGCCGGACGCTACCGCTGCGCCACGCGCCACTTGGGTGCCGCTGCCGGCGGGAGTGCACGTGATCCGGCGCGCCGAGGCCGAGCCACCGGGCGAGACGCCGGCCGGTCACATTGCTGCCGGGCGCGCTCGGCCGTACCGTGAGCGCCGTGCCAGCAGATGCAACCCCCAACGGGTCCGCTGACGGGGTCGCTGCAGCGAGTCCCGGAAGCAGTGCCGAACCCACCCGGATCGGCATCATCGGCGGCACCGGGCCCGCGGGCGCCGCATTGGCAGCCCGGCTGGCCGACATCGGCTGCGAGATCACGCTGGGCTCGCGTTCGAAGTACCGGTCGATGGAGGTGGTGGACAACATCGTGGATCGGTGGCCCGACCGTCACCTGCGCATCCATCCCGGCGCCAACAGCCTCGCTGCAGCCGAGCCCACGGTGGTGATCGCAACGCCCTGGGATGCGGCGGCCATTACCGCGAGGGACGTGGCTGAGCACCTGCGCGGCAAGGTGGTGGCCACCATGTCCAACGCGCTGGCCCGCGTCGACGACGAGTTCGTGCCGCTCATCCCGCCGAGAGGCTCCGTCGCAGCCTCGGTGCAGGCGACGCTGCCTGACTCGCGGGTTGCGGCTGCCCTTCAGCACGTGCCCGCGACCGAGCTCGGCAATCTCGACGAGCCGGTGCACGGCGACATTCTCATCTGCAGCGACCATCGCGAGGCCACCTGGCACATCGCCGAGATCGTGGATCGCATGCCCGGCGCACGGGCGCTCGACTGCGGCAACCTGTCCAACGCCACCGCCATCGAAGCCTTCACTGCTGTGCTGATGCAGCTCAACACCCGGTACCGCACCCGTGTCGCGCTCCGGCTCGTGGGGTTGGATCACGTGCCGATCAGCGTGCTGGGCGGCGGGCCGAGCGGTACCGACGCAGTCCAACCGGCCGCTGAGACTGTCCCCGACTGATCCGGCCCGGCTGATCCGATGAATCAGGATCTGCAAGCAGGGCGATGAAGCCAGATGAAGCTGTACGAGACCCAGCGGCGAGCTGTCGTGCCGCTCGACGCACAGCCGGGAAGCACCGTGCGGATGTACGTGTGCGGCATCACGCCCTATGACGCCACCCACGTCGGTCACGCTGCCACGTTCCTGGCCTATGACGTGCTCCAACGGCGATTGCGAGACCAGGGATGCCGCACCCGCTGTGTGCGCAACATCACCGACGTCGACGACGACCTGCTGTCACGGGCGCGCGCCATGGGCGTGCACTACCTGGACTTGGCTGCGGGGTCGCTCGCCGCGTTCGATGCGGACATGGCGGCGCTGGGCCTGCTGCCCGCCGACGCCGAGCCCCGGGCGACATCGGCAATCGCCGACATCCGGCGACTGATCGGAAGGCTGCTCCGCAGCGGCCATGCCTATCGCACCAGCGAGAACGTGTACTTCGACGTCTCGGCGGCACAGAGCTTCGGCGAGCTGAGCGGCCTCGATGCCGCCGAGATGGTGGAGCTGGCGCGCAGCCGCGGGGGCCGGCCCGACGACCCCGACAAGCGCAACCCTCTCGATTTCGTGCTCTGGCAGCGTTCGGCGCCCGGCGAGCCCGAATGGTCTTCCGCGTGGGGCCTCGGCCGGCCGGGATGGCACGTGGAGTGCTCGGCGCTGGCGCTGGAGCATCTGGGCGAGACGGTTGATGTGCACGGCGGCGGCAGCGACTTGGTGTTCCCGCATCACGAGTGCTCGCGGGCGCAGTCGGAAGCCGCGACGGGGCGGCCGTTCGTGCGCCACTGGATGCACACATCGATGGTGCGGCGCGACGGCGTCAAGATGTCCAAGTCGGCTGGCAACCTGGCGTTCGTGGCCGACCTGCGGGAGCGCTGGGAGCCCATGGCGGTGCGTCTGGCGCTGCTGGGCGCGCACTACCGGTCAGACTGGGACTGGTCTGAGGAGCTGGTTGCCGACGCAGCCCGCCGTCTCGAACGCTGGCGGGCCGCGGGCCGCGGCGACGGTGCGCTGGCACGGATGCGAGCACGTCTCGACGATGACTTGGACACACCCGGTGCCCTCGCCGAGATCGATGCTGCCGCCGATGCTGGCGAGCCGGTCAGCGACGCAGCCGCCCTGCTCGGCGTGCTGCTGTAGGACGCGCGGGAGCGCCGGTAGCGTTGGCCTCGATGGCCGAGCCAGACGAACTTGGCGAGGTACGCGACGAGCTTCCGGAGGACTTGGACCGAGGATTTGTCGGCGCGTACAAGTTCCCCGACAATTCGCGGCGCAAGATCACCGGCGCGCTGTGTTTTGCTGTGGGTGTCTGGGCTGCCACGGCAGCGCTCTCGTTGGGCAGCGATGCGGTGCTGCTCAACACCGGGGTGGTCACGGGCGGTGTGCTGCTCGCTCTCGCCGGCATCTACCAATTCGCCGCGGGACGCCGGTTCGCTGTCAATGAGAACGAGGCGTTGGTAGCCGCCGTCGCTGACGTCGGTTTCGCTGTGGGGCACGCCAGTGCCCAGCTCGGCTGGCGCGGCTGGATGAGCCGCCCGACATGGCGCGTGCTCGTCTACTCAGCGGAAGATCCGCCCGAGCGGCGGGGCTTGGTGCTGGTCGACGCTCTCAACGGAGCGGTGCTCGAGAAGTGGGTCGAAGACAATCCCGAGACCTGGATCGAAACGGCGTCGGCTCCTGCTGCTGCCGAAGCGGATGAGGCCGACGCTGGGACAAGCGCGACTGCGGCATCCGGCGACGCGGGCTGACGATGTTCGACGGCAAGTTCCGCAAGGGCGTCGACAGTGTCACGGCTCCGATCGGGCGGGGCCTTGCGGCGATCGGCCTGAGCGCGGATGTGCTCACGGGGCTCGGCCTCGTCATGTCGGCCGCCAGCGCCATCGCCATCGGCGCTGGCCGGCTCGTGCTGGGCACTGTGCTGCTGGTGATCACCGCGCTCTCAGACCTCCTTGACGGGCCGGTCGCAGCGGCCCGGGGCACTTCGTCAAGCAGGGGCGCTTTCTTCGACTCGACGGCAGACCGGGTCACCGACGGCCTGCTGCTGGGAGGCATCGCGTGGTATCTCGCTGGTGAGCACGGCGCGCAGTGGGCGGTGTTGCCGATGGCAGTGCTCGGTGTCAGCGCAGTGATCTCCTATGAGCGAGCCAAGGCCGAGCTGCTGGGCTTCGAAGCCAAGGGCGGACTGATGGAGCGTGCCGAGCGGACGGTGGTGCTCGCTGTCGCGGTTGCCTTCGAAGTACTGCTCATTCCGCTGCTCTGGGTGCTGCTGGCGCTGTCTGTGGTGACTGCGGTAATGCGCTTTGTGAAGGTGTGGCGCCAGGCCAGCGCACGCATGTCGCAGTGAACGCAGTGCCACTTCGAGGGCGCGTGCGCGATCTCGCACGCCGCCTGCGAGGGCGGGACAGGGCACGCCGCCTGCGAGGGCGGGACAGGGCACGCCGCCCGCGAGGGCGGGACAGCGCAATAGTGCTGGGGTATCAGGTGGGGGCGTCAGCCGCCCGGCTGGCCCCGCTGTGGCTCTCCGAACGCGTAGCCAAACTGGCCGGCCCGGTGCTCGCCCGGCTGATGCCCGCCAAAGCAGCCATGGTCCGGCGGCATCAGGCGCGCGCGCAGCGCTGGGCCACAGCCTCGACGGACGATCTCGGCCGGGCCACAGCGGCTGCGTTCAGCTCCTATGCCCGCTACTGGCTGGAGTCGTTCCGCCTGCCCGCGCTCAGCGAGCTCACCTTGGACCGGGGTATCGACGTGCCGGCCTATCACCACGTGGAGGAAGCCCTCGAACGTGGCAACGGCGTCATCTTGGCCCTGCCGCACCTCGGGGGCTGGGAGTGGGCCGGGTTCTGGATGGCGACAGTCAATCGATTGCCCATCACCGTGGTGGTAGAGCCGCTCGACCCGCCGGAGCTCTTCGAGTGGTTCGCCGAATTCCGTGAGCGACTGGGTATGCGAGTGGTGCCGCTGGGACCGAACGCCGGACGCGAGGTGCTCGGTGCCCTGCGACGGAACGAGATCGTCTGCCTGCTGTGCGACCGTGACCTCACCAGCGACGGCATCGAGGTGACCTTCGGAGATGAGCGAACCACGCTGCCGGCAGGTCCGGCGATGCTGGCGTTGCGATCAGGCGCCGCCCTGCTGCCGACCGCCGTGTATTTCCGCCCCCGGGGCAGGCATCTGGGCACGGTTCGGCCGCCGATCGATGTCACGCGGCACGGGCGCCTGCGCGACGATGTGGCCGCGGTCACCCAGCGGCTCGCCGACGAGCTGGTCACGCTGATCGCCGCAGAACCGCACCAGTGGCATCTCTTCGGCCCGAATTGGCCATCGGATCGAACCGTCGGTTCAGGCGACGCTGCCGACGCTCCATAGAAGCGAGCTGCGATCGGTCTTGTTGTGGCGTCTGTGCCGCGCCTAGCGTCACGTTCGACAGTGAGTATTCCCGCGCGGATCGCCGGCGAGGTTCGCCCGATCTGATGCGCCCATCTGATGCAACCGCCCCTTCGACAGTGAGGAACGGCTGAGTGAGAATCGGGATCATCTCGCCGTACAGCCTGACCAGTGCCGGCGGCGTCCAGGTACAGGTGCTGGGCTTGGCGCGAGCCTTGGCCGCGAACGGTCACGAGACGAGGGTGCTGGCGCCCTGCGACGGCGCACCGCCTCAGACCGGTGTCACGCCGCTCGGCGCGAGCATCCCCACGTTCGCGAACGGGTCGGTCGCCCCGATCGCCCCCGACTTCGCCTGCACGCTGCGCACCGTGCGGGCACTGCGCGATGAGGAGTTCGACGTTCTGCACTTGCACGAGCCGCTGTGTCCCGGGCCGACGCAGACGGCGCTGTTCCTGCGCTCTGCACCGACGGTGGGGACCTGGCACGCAGCGGGCGGCAGCCTCGCGTATCTGGTGCCGGGCACTCGATGGCTGGCGTCTCGGATCGATGTTCGGGCCGCAGTATCGGCCGACGCCGCCGAGATGGCCCGCAACGGCGTCGGCGGCGATTACGAACTGGTCTTCAACGGCGTCGAGCTCGACCACTTCGACGACGCGGTTCCCAAGCGCAACGAAGCGCCCACCATCGCCTACATCGGCCGCCACGAGCCGCGCAAGGGCCTCACGGTGCTGCTCGAGGCCATGTCACGGCTGCCCGAAGGCATCCGGCTGTGGGTGATGTCGCGCGGCCCGCAGACCGAGGAACTGCAGCGCCGGTACCAGCGCGACACGCGCATCGAATGGCTGGGTCGCGTCAGCGAGGCCGAGAAGCTGGCGCGCATCAAGGGTGCCGACGTGCTGTGCGTGCCGTCGCTGCACGGCGAGAGCTTCGGCGTGGTGCTCCTGGAAGCGATGGCAGCGCGCACGCCGGTGGTCGCGAGCGACCTGCCCGGCTATCGCAACGTTGTCAGCGTCGGCGACGAAGCCGTTCTCGTGGCCCCGGGCGACCCGAAGGCGCTGGCGAAGGCACTCGTCGGTGTGCTCAGGCGCCCCGACCGAGCGGCCGACTTGGTCGCAGCGGGCCGTCAGCGGGCCGAGCAGTTCTCAATGGCCCGCCTGGCGGATATCTACGCGGACATGTACGAGCGCGCCATCGCCCAACGGGCCTCCGCCGAAGGCTGAGCCGTCACCGGACTGGCGTGATCATCGCGGAATGCGACACATCGGCGTGTTGCGGGGCAGCGGGGGCGGTTGAATGCAGCGGGTGGACCCGCTGTTCGCCATCTATCGCAGCCGAGCCGACAAGCTGCTGGCGGAGTTCTGGGCCGTGCACCTAGTTGCGGCAGCCATCGTCGGCGTGCCAGTGGCGCTGTTCACCGGGCTCGGCTGGTGGGTGCTGCCAATTGCGCTCGCCGCGGCATGCGTGCTCGCGGCCGTCGAACTGGCGGCGGGGGAGCGACGCCTGCAACGAGCGCTCGTCGGAGCCGTCTCGGGGACGAGCGATGCTGACAGTCATCCTCGCCTGGAAAACGTCGTCGACGGCGTCTGCCTGCTCGTGGGCGTTCCGGTGCCGACGCTCGCTGTCGCGCCGAGCTCGGCTGCGAATGCGACGGCATTCGGCCGACGGTCGGATCGCTCCACCCTCGTCGTCACCCAGGGTCTGCTCGACGCGCTCAATCGCATCGAGCTGGAGGCCGTCGTGGCGCGGCTGCTGACGCAGATTCGTGATGGACGAGCTGCCTACCTGACCACCGCCGTGACCACGGTGGGGTTCCCGGCGCTGTTGTGGCCGGCTCTGTGGCCGCTGGTGCAGGCTCGCACCGAGCGCGAGGCCAGCACCGGCAGTGACTTCGACGACGATGCCGAAGCCGTGCGACTGACCCGCTACCCGCCAGGTCTCGCCGATGCGCTCGAGACGATGTCGGCGAACGGTGTGCGCACGGATGCGCCTCGTGTCACCTGGCCGCTGTGGCTGGCCGATCCGAGGGCGGACGCAGCCGTTGCTCCGGACAGCCTGCCCGACTACCGGGCCGACCTCGAGACGCGGGTGGCGGTGCTGCGCGAATTCTGACCATCACCTCCTGGGGGCAGCACTGGGGGCGTTCCCTACACTGAGCGCATGAATTCAGGTGACGGAGCGTCTCATCTGGTCGGAACGGTGCGGGTCAAGCGCGGGCTTGCCGACATGCTCCGGGGAGGCGTCATCATGGATGTCGTCACGCCCGAGCAGGCCAAGATCGCGGAGGACGCCGGGGCAGTCGCCGTCATGGCGCTCGAACGCGTGCCAGCCGACATTCGTCGTGACGGCGGCGTCGCCCGCATGAGCGACCCGGCGATGATCGAGGGCATCCAGGCGGCCGTGACGATCCCGGTCATGGCCAAGGCCCGGATCGGCCACTTCGGCGAGGCCCAAGTGCTCGAAGCCCTCGATGTCGACTACATCGACGAATCCGAGGTGCTGACACCCGCAGACGAGGCGCATCACATCGACAAGTGGGCGTTCACCGTCCCGTTCGTGTGCGGCGCCACCAACCTGGGCGAGGCGCTGCGGCGCATCTCCGAGGGTGCCTGCATGATTCGCTCCAAGGGCGAGGCCGGCACCGGCAATATCGTCGAGGCCGTACGCCATCTGCGCTCGATCACGGGCGACATCCGCAAGATCACCCAGGCCGATGCTGCCGAACTGTTCGATTGGGCGAAGCAGCTGCAGTCGCCGCTCGGGTTGGTGCAGGAGATCGCCGAGACCGGACGCCTGCCGGTGCCACTGTTCTGCGCCGGCGGCATCGCGACGCCAGCCGACGCGTCGCTGGTGATGCAGCTCGGCGCCGAGGCCGTCTTCGTCGGCTCGGGCATCTTCAAGAGCGAAGACCCGGGGCCGAGGGCCGAGGCCATCGTCGAGGCCACCACGCACTACCGCGATCCGTCGGTGGTGGCCAAGGTCAGCCGGGGTCTCGGCAGCGCCATGCCGGGTCTCGAGATGGAAGGCCTCGAGACCAAGCTCGCCGAACGCGGCTGGTAAGAGCAGAATCGCCGCGCATCGGTGACAGCGAGCGACAGCCAGCCGCTGATCGGCGTTGTCGCGCTGCAGGGCGCTGCTGCTGAGCACGTCGCCGCGTTCCGGCGCGCCGGGGCCAGAGCTGTCGAAGTCCGCGTGCCAGCAGATCTCGACGGCGTCGATGCCGTGGCGCTCCCGGGCGGCGAGTCGACCACGATGTCGCACCTGCTCCGCACGAGCGGGCTGTTCGATGCGCTGTCTGAACGCTTGGCCGGCGGTATGCCGGCGTTCGGCACCTGCGCGGGAATGATCCTGCTCGCTGTCGATGTGCTCGACGGCCGCCCGGATCAACGCTGCTTCGGCGCCATCGACATCTCGGTGCGCCGCAATGCATTCGGCCGCCAAGTCGCCAGCTTCGAGGCCGAGCTCACCGCCGACGGCCTCGATGAGCCCTTCAAGGCGGTGTTCATTCGAGCACCGTGGGTGGAGCGCGCGGGGGACAGCGTCGAGGTGCTCGCCGAGATCAGTCCCGCCTCGAACTCGTCAACCGACGGCGCTCGGGCATCGGTCCCTGTGTTGTGCCGCTCGGGACCGATCCTGGTGTCGAGCTTCCACCCGGAGCTGACGGCCGACGACCGCATTCACGAGCTCTTCCTGGACATGGTCGGCGCCGCCTTGGCCCGCTGAGCGGCCGAGCGCGGCAGACTGTCGCGGCTGCACATCCTTTTGGCACATTTCGTTCGGGAGGGGTCTGTGTCCGGTCATTCCAAGTGGGCCACGATCAAGCACCGCAAGGGTGCCGCCGACAAAGCGCGCGGAAAGCTGTTCGCGAAGCTGATCCGCCAGGTCGAGGTGGCCGCACGCGAGGGCGGCGGCGACCTCGACGCCAATGCGACGCTGCGGACCATGTACCAGAAGGCCCGCGACAACTCGGTGCCGCTGGACACGATCGAGCGGGCCATCAAGCGAGGCACCGGCGAGCTCGAGGGCGTTTCATACGAGCAGGTCACCTACGAGGGCTACGCACCGGGCGGCGTGGCCATGTTCGTGGACGTGCTCACCGACAATCGCAACCGCACCGGCTCGGAGATCCGCAGCGTGTTCACGCGCGCCGGCGGCTCGCTGGCCGAACCCGGCGCGGTGGCGTGGCAGTTCGAGCGCAAGGGCGTGGTAGTGGTGCCTGCGGGCGAGTCGGAGCCCGATGGGTCTGCGGCAGCAGGCACGGTGCCCGATGAAGACGAGTTGATCCTGGTGGCGCTCGATGCCGGCGCAGAGGATGTCGAGCAGGAAGGCGATACCTGGCGGGTCACCGCCGCTGCCGGAGACACGATGGCGGTGCGTGAGGCCATCGAGGCAGCGGGCATTGCGGTGACCTCGGCCGACCTGACCTATGCGCCGCAGAACCTGATCGAGCTGACCAGCGTGTCGGAGGCCAAGCAGGTGATGGCGGTGCTCGACGCGCTCGACGAACACGACGATGTGCAGGG